>JBGSIG010000427.1:0-3675 GCA_041742655.1 Ferruginibacter sp.
CAGCTAACTGCACAAAAAATATGAACCAATGTGATTACATCTGCAAAATAAGTTTGGTGATTGCTTACAAAAAGCACGTTTGTTTTTGGAAGCTTATGTAAGCTGTCCATGCCTTTTATTGTTAACTTATTAAAGATATTAATACCCGGGTAGCTGGCAGCACCCACAATAGCATACACTATTCCTTGTATAAAACGGGTTTGTTTCAGTTTGGCAAAAAAAGTTGACATGTAAATTATTTTTATCAGTGCCGTTGTGCAATATACGCATTAATCAATTTTTAATTTCCGTAACAAAGATTTTATCAGCCACTCACCAAAACTAATTTGTAATATCTTTACCGCTATGCAAATTAACACGGTAATTTTTGATATGGATGGCTTGCTGATAGATTCGGAGCCATTGTGGGGCGAAGCTGCCAAAGAAATTTTTCAGCGTTATGATTTTCAACTAACCAATGCGCAGTATGCAACTACTACGGGTATGCGCACCAAAGAATTTGTAGAATGGTGGTTTAGTCATCACAAAATTGATGCCCGTGAAAATGCCATTGCTGAAACTGCCATCCTGAAAAACGTTGTAGATAAAGTAGCAACCAAAGGCAAAGCAATGCCGGGTGTAGAACATATTTTTAATTTTTTTATAGAAAGAAATTTCAAGATAGGGCTGGCAACTTCCTCTGGTCAGCCATTGATTGACGTGGTGATAGACAAACTCGGTATCCGCAATTTTTTGCAGGCTATTGAATCGGCAGCCGACCTGCCTTACGGCAAACCGCATCCGCAGGTATATTTAAATTGTGCCGAAGCACTAAAGAGCCACCCCACTCAATGCATTTGTTTTGAAGATTCCTTCAATGGCCTCATTGCCGCTAAGGCGGCACGAATGAAATGTGTAGTGGTTCCGGCAGCACATGATAATAAAAATGAAAAATTTAATGCGGCAGATTTAAAAATTTCCTCTTTGGTAAATTTTAATTCTTTGTTGATGCAGACATTGTAAATATTTTACCCTTCAATAAAGCCCTGCATCTACTGCCAGAAAAGTCTTGAATATTCAGTTCGCACTCGTGGCGCAGGAAAAAAAATTATTTATGCAATCTACATCATGCATTTTCGCAAGACTGTAGATTTACTAAAACTGTGGGCAGTCTAACATCCGTCTTTCCTTACGGGTTAGCTTGCCCGAAGATGCGCCCGACTCACTATTTTTGCCCGGTCGAATTGTAAATGCCAGGTAAAAACCCCCTGTTTGAGATTTGCTTTTTGAAAACAAGGTGCCGAGGTTATGGGTACCCAGTAACACTGGCCCCGCCTTAAATGCAGCACCAACCCAAAACTGTCCCTTTGTATTAACGGTAACAGGAAGGTATCCCCCAAAAGATTTCGTTTCCCAACGGGGAGTGATGGCAAGAAGATTCATGTCTCTTTGATAAATAAGATCTTTGGGCACTATAGATAGAATGGGTATCGTTATTTCAGCGTTTATGAAAAAATCATTTACCATGTGATGATCAACATTTATCATTAAGCGGGTGGGTTGATACACATTGAAATCGCCACTTAATGCGGTGAAAGTTTCGGAGATGCTTTTTAGACTATCTGTGAAATCAGCCATTGAACCAATGGAGTTAAATTTGTTTTCGAGCACAACATCCGTTATGCCTGGCAAGCCGGCAGTAGCATAGCTACTGTAAATCCCCTGGATGTATTTATTTCGTCCTATATCCATAAGAGACATGCCAATTTTTGTAGTGTATGGATGATAACTACTTTCCTCCTCGTTATCACCTGACAAAAAAAGAAATTCCAGGCCTAGGTCAGCACTAACTCCGGTACGGGTTGCTTTAAAAAAATTTATCAGGTTCGTTCCGCCTGATAAATTATCATCAATATCATCAAAATTTGCCGAGTAATTATATCTAAGATTACCGGCCGTAAGTAAAAATCCTGGTACGCCATTGTTATCTGCAGGAACATAGTTAAGCCCCTGCGCATTAGCATATCCAAAAGCCACAGCCCTGTTTAATTTTAAGGTAATCCCTGCATTCAGTAACCTTTGCCCATCGTTGATAATAGTGTGTGCATACGACGCATAAAATTCTGACCAGGTGCTATTAATGGACTGCCCCGACAAAGGAACATTGTTAACATTAATCTTCATAAAATCTGTCAGGCTGCGGGTAGTATCCACCCAGTTGCTTTCAGAGGTATTGGTATAAATGTAGCTGCGGAGATTGGCGCCAAAAGCGATGGCCGATTTTTCATTGAGATTAATTCTTGTGTTCAATAAGCGAATATCCTGGTTGGCAAATAACCATCTTTCTTTAATTCCGCTTTGCGCTACCATTGTTGCATTCTTGGGAGAAGAGAGAAATGAATAATTTTCAATTGTAAAAGCATTGGTAGTTTGTTTTATCTGAACCGCCAGCGGTGTAACATCCCATGCATAAGGTACATTAATAATAAAAGCCGGGTTGCTTCCGGGAGCAAGGCTGCCTGCGTAAGGCGAGCCATTGATGGCCTGATAATTTTGCGCCAGCAAACAATTACTTAGCAGCAGGCAGGAAACAAAAAGATAATTTTTAATGGAATGCATATTTTACAAATATTCAGCCGCAAATTGTTGGAATTTTAGGGAAGAAAACGCAGGGTCGGTTAATGATGCATAATAACCAATTGGTTTTGAAACTATAAAACATATAAATTTTGTTGTCATTTTAATGAAATTAGGATTTTTGTTTTGCTTTTTCGCCTGGCATTTATCATGATTTGTAAAAATATTTTGTGCTTCTTTACAACTGTAGCGAAAATGCACAGGCACCTGGTTGATTTGTTGAAGACCGGGGCAATAATAAAGCCATAGAAGGCAGTTTAGAAAATTAAAAAAAAATTGCATTTTTTTACTGCAAAAAAAATGTTGAAACCCTTGAAAAACCTGGCAATTCAACAGTTTCTTTACTTATTTTTTGCTACCTTTGCCCTCCCGTTAAAAAAACCGGGTATTATATTATGTCATTTAACAATATTAAACAACTAAACGCAGATGCACAGGAAGGAGCGGCTACCAATGATGTAGCTGAGACTGCTGCGGTAACAAATGTGCCTGTTGAAGCACCAGTTGAAGAAAGAGTAGTTACTGCTCATGATGATTTTGACTGGACGGTGGATAAACGTAACGTTTCAAGTTACAACAATGAAGAAAAAGCTAAGTATGATCTTGTTTACGACAACACGTTTAAACAGATCAATGATGGTGAGATGATTCAGGCTACTATTGAAGCTATTACAAAAACAGATGCGGTTGTAAACATCGGTTTTAAAAGTGATGGTTTAATTTCTTTGAATGAATTCAGGGATATTGTTGGTGGACTAAAAGTGGGCGACATTGTAGAAGTGATGGTAGTGGAAAAAGAAGACCGAAATGGTAACTTAAATCTTAGCCGTAAACAAGCCCGTACCAGCAGAGCCTGGGAAAGGATTGTGGAACTGCATAAGACCGGCGAAATTGTTACCGGTATTGTTACCAGCAAAACCAAAGGTGTCCTTATTGTGGATGTATTTGGTATGGAAACATTTTTGCCAGGTAGCCAGATTGACGTTAAACCAGTTACTGATTACGATCAGTTTGTGGGTAAAACAATGGAATTTAAAGTGGTTAAGATCAACGAAACCA
>JBGSIG010000428.1:0-2761 GCA_041742655.1 Ferruginibacter sp.
ATGTTGCCGCAGAAGAAACGATGAAAAGCAGTTGGCTAAGTAAACTATTAAGATTAGGTGGCGCCATTACGGTAAAGCGCACCTGGAAGTCTGAAGGCTCAGAGGTAAGAACCAGCCTTGACCCTGCCGATACCAGGAAGATAGAAAGAGCATTAAAAGATAATTGGGTAATCACTTTTCCGCAGGGCACTACCAAACCCTTTGCACCAGGCCGTAAAGGCACTGCTTTTATAATTAAACACCATCGCCCTATTGTAATACCTGTTGTTATCAGTGGCTTTTGGCGTGCCTTTAATAAAAAAGGTATAAGATTGAAAAAACGGGGTTCGCTGCTTTCAGTTACTTTTAAGGAACCGCTCGATATTGACTATGATGAAAGTTGCGAGGATATCCTGGAAAAAGTAATGGATGCAATAGAACAGAGCAGGCCTTTTATGCTAAAAGGCAAGCATCACGTTTTGACCTCTCCAGATAAATATTAATATTGATGACGAAAATAAAATGGCGTTGCTGTTGTAGTATATTACTATTGTTTTTTTCTGTACCTTCTTTTACGCAGGTAAATATCAGTGGAAGAGTGGTTGATGCAGCTGATGACAAACCATTGCCTGCCGCAAGTGTGTACTTCAATAATACTACCACCGGTACCTATACCAATCAGCATGGTGACTTTAATTTTGATGCTGTTAATCTCATAAGTACAGAAATTGTTGTTTACTGTCCTGGTTATGAAATAGCGGCTTTTAAACCAGGAACAGAACAGGTGCGGGGGAAAAAGCTAGTTTTTAAATTGCAGGCAAAAGATGCTAACGAAGAAAAGCCACTCCATCTTTCGGACACTGTAAGAAACATGTGGCTGAGTATTTTTTACGAAAATTTTTTTGGTATTTCAGAAGAAGCAGAAAAAACCACCGTTAGTAATGAACAGCAAATTTATTTTACCAATGGGAATAGTTCCACCAGTTTTAGAGCATGGGCTGATACACCATTAGTGATTGTTAATAAATTACTAGGGTATAAAATTATTTTTAACCTTACGGAATTTTTATATGAGGGAACAACAGATGAGAGTTATTTTACGGGGTTTGCAAAATTTGAAGAAATAGGTGATGCTAAAAAATATGTAAAGAACCGTAAGCGCTGTTATGATGGAAGCTCGATGCATTTTTACCGCAGCGTGATTGCAGACCAGTTGTACGAGCAAAACTTTAATACTTTTTTGATACCATCCACAGAGAACATTACAGAGCCGGGGAACGATAAACAAAGAGCAGTACCTGTTTCAGCACAGCAGATTTTATATATTGACAGCACAAATAATTTTGCTATAAAACCAAATGGACGGTTGCTGGTACAATACACCAAAGACCCTTATTCTAAGCCTTTTTTTTTACAACAAATTTTTGCGGGAGAAGGCATGTTACAAAAAGGTGTTGAATCATTTATAACCTTTAAAATACCCGCTATAGGCCTTAATAAAGAAGACGTGTTACATGATCCATCAGCCGTGGAATACAAGGGCTATTGGACATATGAAAAGGTGGCTAACAGGCTACCTTATAATTATCAACCCGAGTAATTTTTATTTAGTAAACAATGCTTTTAATTCATCGGCATCTTTTGCTTTCATTTTTCCACCCAGCACCAATCTTAATTGTCTTCTTCGCAATGCACCTTCAAACAATTCTATTTCTTCAGGCGTTTCAGCAATTAAAGGGCTCACTGGTTTGGGCTTACTGTTTGGGTCAAGTGCCACAAAGGTAAAATAGGCTTCGTTGCTTTTATATTTGTACCGGTGTATTGCATCTTCTCCCCATACTTTCATGTGTACCTCCATGCTTGTGGTAAAAGCCCTGCTAACCTTGGCTTCTATATGCACAACATTGCCCAGTTTGATGGGATTTTCAAAAGAAATATTGTCAACCGACGCTGTAACCACAGGAGCACCGCAATGTTTCATAGCGGCCAATGCCGATGCAATGTCCATCCAGTACATAAGCCTTCCGCCCATCAGGTTTCCAAAAGTATTTGTATCGTTTGGTAGCACCAGTTCCGTCATCACAACCAATGACTCGCTTGCTTTTTTATTCATGTGTAAAATTTGCGCAAAGATAAAGGGAATGAGTGATGTGTGATTTATGATTGATTGGATGATAGTATTCGCACCTACTTAAAATGACAAAGGCGGGCCAACCACTTTCATGTCGTGATCTGCAAATATTTTGGCACCTTCTTCTGGTGTCGGCATCGATTTTAATGACCCGGTTTTTCTAAAATAGTTTTCCATGTCTCCGGAAGGTTGAAAGAAAAATAACATTTTTCCCTTTTCACTTATTTGTGCAAAACTGTGCGGTATTTGCCTTGGTAAAAAAATAGTATCGCCTTCGTTCATTAAATACTTTTCGTCCCCAACCTGAAATTTATATTCACCTTCCAGTATGTAAAATATCTCGTCCTGGTTGTTATGGAAATGAAGTGGCGGGCCTCCCTTTGCATGGCCGGTATATTCCAATACCGACAGTTGGCCTTCGGTATCATCTGTTGATATTTTAATATCGTTAGGACTTAAACCAAATAATTTGGTTTCTTCGCCAAACCGGCTTTTGCCGGCTTCAATTTTGAATGATTTGCGTTGCATAATAATTTATTTTATTTAACACAAACGTACATGTGTTTTTGTACGACACAGTGGTATAAATCAGACTTTTTTTACGGCATATCAAATTAAATTTCAGTTTCTCCAAACATATATTCCGGGCCT
>JBGSIG010000429.1:0-2019 GCA_041742655.1 Ferruginibacter sp.
CAAATCCCCTTGGAAAAAACTTTTGCCACCATAAAATGCCTTTAGCAAGTCTCTTAATGTCTTCCACCTGTGTTCGTTTGGCTTTACCACCAAAAACTGAAAGAATACAAACGGCGTTTTGCTGTTGAGTTCTTTCTTCCATTTTACAATATTGTTTGCCCCTTCAATTACTTTATTAATATTTCCTCCTACACGGTATTGCTCGTACACATCCTGCGTGGTGCCATCTATAGAAATGATCAACCTGTCTAAACCGCTTTCAATGGTTCTTTTAGCAGCCGCATCATTCAAATAATGAGCATTAGTTGAGGTAGCGGTGTAAATACCTTTGCTGCCTGCATATTTAACCATATCTAAAAAATCCGGATTTAAGTAAGGCTCACCCTGGAAGTAAAAAATCAGGTACAACAATTCTTTATGAATTTCATCAATGGTACGGGTGAAAAAATCTTTTTGCAGCATACCTGTTGGGCGGGTAAATGCCCTTAACCCACTGGGGCACTCCGGGCAGCGCAGATTACAACTGGTTGTAGGTTCAAAAGAAATAGAAACCGGGAAACCCCACTGCACAGGTTTGCCCAATAACCTGCTGGCGTAAAAACTGCCCAGCACCTTAAAACCATTTAAAACCCGTGCAAAAGTAATTTTGCTTGCAAGGTTTATGGTATCGTTCCAATTTATTTTGGGCATGGGGCGAAGTTAGTCCATAAGCCTATTAATAAATAAAATAACCGGCACTTTTATGCCGGCTATAAATACGTTTTAAGGAATATTTTACTTATTGCAAGGTGCTTTCCGCTGCTCCTAATTGCTCTGTATTTACCTGAGCAAAATTATCTGGTATTAAAATTTTAACCGTGTTGAAGTTTAAATTGTTTGCAAGAAAATTATCGTAATTATTATATATCACATTTAGGGCAATAAAATTCATTACATAAGTCTGTGTTTCTTTTGGCAGGTATTCTTTTATATCCCAAAAGTCAGGATTTTCTTTACCTGTTTTCTTCATTGCATTCCAAACATTTCCTACACCACAATTATAGCTGGCCACCATTAGCAACCAGTTGTTATCAAGGTTTGATCCCCGGTCGCGAAGATACCTTGCAGCTGCTACGGTGGATTTATCAAAATTTTTGCGATCATCTTTTTGGCGGGCCATGGCTCTAAGCTGGGCTTTTGCTTTTTTTGATTTTGACCTGGTAAGCTTCTTCTTTTCTGCGGCGCTCAAATGTTTTACATATTTTAGCCCGTACTCTTTTGCTACTGCGTCCATAAATTGCCAGTAGCCCACTGCACCTGCTTTGGAAACCGCGTTAGCATTGTACGCAGACTCCAGTATGATTAGTACATTTAACTCTTCGGGCAGATCATATTGTTTTAGAATGGTATTTACTTTAGGTAAAATGGTCTTACCCTTTGTGTACATACGAACAAGGTAATCTCTCCTGGTATTGCTGAAAGAAGCGATATAGTCTGACGTGAGCTCTTCATTTCCCTTCAAAATCTCGGGATATATTACATTAGATTGTTGAATGGTGTAGTAAAGCGCAGTCGGTAAGTTTGCAGATGCAAGTAATATTTGTTTAGAGCTGTCTGAATCTTTTTGTGCATTTGCTTTTGTTGCGCCAAATATTGCAAAAAGGATGAATAAGCTGGCAATGGACTTAATAAATAGCCCAGGAAGATTATTTCTTCTCTCCATGTTTTCAAAAAGGTTTTTATGAATTTATTGCTGGTGAAATTTTAAACGCACCATGTGTGCAAATATTGTTATTACATTTTAAAAATGTATGTTAAAAGGTTTAATGTTGCGATTTTCATTTTTATAACATACAGTATACTTTGTTTTATGCAATTTTGCAGGTATTCATAAAATCCGTGGCAAAGAGAAAAAATAAAATTTCCGTAAAAAAAATAATCATTGCATCAATCGCATTAACGGCCTTTGTTGCAGCAGCCTGGTTTATCAATAGTTTAATAAACCGGCCAAAATTTGTGCATTACCCCGGTTTTGGAATT
>JBGSIG010000430.1:0-1801 GCA_041742655.1 Ferruginibacter sp.
GCCAAAATAAATAAAGAAGGCTATGATAGTCTTGATGAAATAAAAACCAAGGGTCTTACTCCATTGACTGTTCAGGCATTTAAAAATAAAATGAAGGAAGATGTTGTTGTGCTGGACACAAGGCATGCAGATGTTTTTACAGAAGGATTTATTCCGGGCAGTGTGTTTATAGGCCTGGAAGGACGCTTTGCAGAATGGGCAGGCAGCATTTTGTCGTTTGGTAAACCAATATTATTGGTAACAGAAAATGGTAAAGAAGTAGAAACAGTTGTGCGTTTGGCCCGGGTTGGATTTGCCACAATTGAAGGATTTCTTAAAGGCGGCTTTGAAGCATGGAGAAAAGAGGGAGAAAAAATCGATATGATTATTTCAATTGAAGCAGATGAACTGGCTATGGATATTCCGCATGACCCTAATTTACAGGTTGTAGATGTAAGAAGAGAAATTGAATTTGCTGACGGCCACGTAAAGGCTGCCATCAATATGCCGCTGGCCGACATGACGGATATGGCCATGATAGCAGGTTTTGAAGAAAGTCAAAATTTATACCTGCACTGTGGTGGAGGCTATAGGAGTGTGATTGCCTGCTCACTGCTAAAAAAACAAGGCCTTCATAATATTAGAAATATAACAGGTGGCTGGGCAAAAATTAAAGAAGAGAAGGATATTAAAATTGAGAAAGATGCAAGTGTTTTAAATTGAGGATTTTTGTCAATTAGAACATACTCAATAAAAATTTTATAAAACAATATTTTGTACTTTATTGCTTTTAGCAGGGTAGTCTGTATTAAAATGTAGCCCCCTGCTTTCTTTCCTGAACTCGGCGCTTTTTACTATCAGGTACGAAACAGTAATCATATTTCGGAGTTCGCACAGTTGCGGAGACACTGCTGTTTTTTCGTAGAGCGCTTCTGTTTCTTCATGCAAAATATCCAGCCTGCGATAAGCTCTTTGCAAACGTTCATCGTTGCGTACAATGCCAACATAATCGCTCATGAGCAGCTTCATCTCCTTTAAGCTTTGCGTAATGAGGATCATTTCTTTCGGGGCATTGGTACCATCTGCTTTCCAATCCGGAATATTTTGCTGATATGAAACCTGGTCGATTTTTTTGACCCCGGCCAAATAACTACGATGCGCAAATACCATTGCCTCCAGCAAACTATTGCTGGCTAACCTGTTTGCTCCATGCAGCCCGGTACAGGCACATTCTCCTGCAGAATATAAATTAGTGATTGAAGTAAGCCCGGTTTCATCAGTTTGTACACCACCGCAACTATAGTGTGCTGCAGGCGAAACGGGAATCATATCTTTGGTAATATCAATTCCAATACTCAAACATTTATCGTAAATATTAGGAAAGTGCTGTACAAATTTTTCTTTGGTAAATTGACGGCAATCTAAAAACACATATTCAGTACCATTTATTTTCATTTCGTTATCAATTGCCCTTGCAACAATATCTCTTGGTGCCAAATCTTTTCTTTCATCATACCGTTCCATAAATGCCTCGCCATTGTGATTTCGTAAAATGCCACCGTCGCCTCTAACGGCCTCGGTTATTAAAAAGTTTTGACCTCGCACACCCGGCTCGAACAAAGCGGTTGGATGAAACTGGATAAACTCCATATTTTCAATTCTACCCTTAGCCCTGTAAACCATTGCTACACCATCGCCTGTTGCGATGGCCGGGTTCGTTGTAGTACGATAAACCTGGCCATTTCCCCCAGTTGCCAGCAGGGTAATTTTAGAAACTATCTTTTCAATTTTATGATTATTTAAATTCAAAATATACACACCA
>JBGSIG010000431.1:0-7682 GCA_041742655.1 Ferruginibacter sp.
TACTTGTACGATGGAGAAACAGGTGACCGTTTTGATCAGAAAGCAACGGTGGGTATTATCTATGTAATTAAACTTCACCACATGGTGGATGATAAGATGCATGCCCGTTCAATTGGACCGTACAGCTTGATCACCCAGCAACCATTAGGCGGTAAGGCACAATTTGGTGGACAAAGATTTGGTGAAATGGAAGTGTGGGCATTAGAAGCTTATGGAGCCAGCAATATATTGCAGGAATTGTTGACGCTTAAATCGGATGACATCATCGGAAGAGCTAAAACTTACGAAGCAATTGTGAAAGGCGAAAATATTCCAAGGCCAGGTGTTCCTGAATCATTCAATGTATTGGTGCATGAATTAAGAGGCTTAGGTTTAGATTTAACCTTTGAATAACTGCCCCCTAACCCCCGAAGGGGGGAACATGGAAGAGTTCAATACTTTTAAACAGATTTAAATAATCATAAAGTATTGGTTTGAATTTTTAAAAGAACTTAAATCATCATGGTTTCTCAAAGTCCCCTCTTTCGGAGGGGATTTAGGGGAGGCCGAAAATTATCAATTAATAGAATATGGCATTCAAAAAAGAAAATCGTCCCAGGTCAACTTTTTCTCAAATCACTATTGGTTTGGCTTCTCCCGACAGCATTTTGGAAAAAAGTTTCGGTGAAGTATTGAAGCCTGAGACCATTAACTATCGTACCTACAAACCTGAAAGAGATGGATTGTTTTGCGAAAGAATTTTTGGCCCGGTAAAGGATTATGAATGTGCTTGCGGAAAGTACAAGCGTATCCGTTATAAAGGTATTGTTTGCGACAGGTGTGGTGTAGAAGTAACAGAAAAGAAAGTACGTCGCGAAAGAATGGGGCACATCAAATTGGTGGTGCCTGTTGTGCATATCTGGTATTTTAAGTCTTTGCCAAATAAAATTGGTTATTTGTTGGGCATGAGCTCTAAGAAATTAGAAACCATTGTTTACTACGAACGTTTTGTAGTGATACAGTCAGGTATCCGTGCCGACAAGGGACAAAATTTCGGTGATCTTTTAACTGAAGAAGAGTACCTTGATATTCTGGACACACTTCCAAAAGACAACCAATTTTTACCCGATGAAGATCCTAATAAATTCATCGCTAAAATGGGTGCGGAAGCAGTTCATGACCTATTGAGGCTTATTGATCTTGATCAGTTAAGTTTCGATTTGCGTCACTCTGCTGCTAACGAAACTTCTCAGCAACGTAAAGCAGATGCCTTAAAGCGTCTATCCGTAGTAGAGAGTTTCAGGGATGCAAATACAAGAATCAATAATCGTCCTGAGTGGATGGTAATGCAATATATTCCTGTTATTCCGCCTGAATTACGTCCATTGGTTCCGTTGGATGGCGGCCGTTTTGCATCGTCTGATTTGAATGATTTGTATCGTCGTGTTATTATTCGTAATAACCGTTTGAAAAGATTATTGGAGATTAAAGCACCGGAAGTAATCTTACGTAATGAAAAGCGTATGTTGCAGGAAGCCATAGATTCATTGTTTGATAACAGCCGTAAATCAAACGCTGTAAAAGCAGAAGGTGGACGTGCATTGAAATCTTTATCAGATGTATTGAAAGGTAAGCAGGGACGTTTCCGTCAGAACTTATTAGGTAAACGTGTGGATTATTCAGGCCGTTCTGTAATTGTGGTCGGACCAGAATTAAAAATGCATGAGTGTGGTTTACCAAAAGATATGGCGGCTGAATTGTTTAAGCCATTTATCATTAGAAAATTAATTGAAAGAGGTATCGTAAAAACAGTGAAATCTGCCCGTAAACTGGTAGATAAAAAAGAAGCTGTTATTTGGGATATTTTAGAAAATATTTTAAAAGGTCACCCGATCATGTTGAACAGGGCCCCAACATTGCACCGTTTGTCAATCCAGGCCTTCCAGCCAAAATTGATTGAAGGTAAAGCAATCCAGTTGCATCCATTGGTAACAACGGCATTCAATGCGGATTTTGATGGTGATCAGATGGCAGTACATGTACCGTTAAGCAATGCTGCGGTGCTGGAAGCGCAAATGCTGATGCTATCGTCTCATAACATTTTGAACCCGCAAAATGGTACTCCTATTACCCTTCCTTCTCAGGACATGGTACTTGGATTATACTACATTACCAAGGGAAAGAGATCTACAGAAAAAGAAAAAGTAAAAGGCGAAGGCAAAGCTTTCTATTCTGCAGAAGAAGTAATTATTGCTTACAATGAGCAACAGATAGATTTACATGCGCACATTAAAGTAAAGGCCAACTACAGAAATGTTGATGGCACTTTAACATACAAATTAATTGAAACAACTGTCGGTAGAGTAATTTTTAATCAGCACGTTCCAAAGAGTGTAGGTTTTATTAATGCGCTGTTGACCAAGAAATCTTTAAGAGAAATTATTGGTGATATCATTAAGTGGACAAACGTGCCTACCACTGCAAAATTTTTGGATGATATTAAAACCCTGGGATACCGCATGGCATTCCGTGGCGGATTATCATTTAATATTAATGATTTGATCATTCCTGAAATCAAGCAGGAACTGATCGACAATGCTACTGTTGAAGTTGATGAGGTTTGGGATAACTACAATATGGGTTTAATTACCAATAACGAACGTTATAACCAAACGGTGGATATCTGGAGCAGGGTTGATACAAGAATAACTGAAACGTTGATTCGTGAGCTGGCAGCAGATAAACAAGGATTTAACTCTGTTTACATGATGCTTGATTCAGGGGCCCGTGGTAGTAAGCAACAGATTAAGCAGCTTGCCGGTATCAGGGGATTGATGGCTAAGCCACGTAAGTCAGGTTCATCTGGAAGTGAGATTATTGAAAACCCAATTTTATCAAACTTTAAAGATGGTTTGAATGTATTGGAATACTTTATCTCTACCCATGGTGCCCGTAAAGGTTTGGCCGATACGGCTTTGAAAACAGCAGATGCCGGTTACTTAACCCGTCGTTTGGTGGATGTGGCGCAGGATGTGGTTATTAAGGACGAGGATTGTGGAACACTGCGTGGTATTGCCACCAGCGCTTTAAAAGATAATGAAGATATCATTGAACCATTAAGTGATAGAATTGAAGGCCGTACTTCATTGCATGATGTTGTTGATCCGATTACAGAGGAATTACTGGTGAGCGCCAATGAAGAAATAACACACGAAATAGCTATGCGCATTGAGCAGAGCAGTATAGAAACAGTTGAAATACGTTCTGTGTTGACCTGCGAAAGCAAAAGAGGTGTTTGTGTAAAATGCTATGGTAAAAATCTTGCTACAGGATATACCACTCAAAGAGGAGATGCGGTTGGTATTATTGCTGCACAAAGTATTGGTGAACCTGGTACACAGTTAACCTTACGTACTTTCCATGTGGGTGGTGTTGCAGGTTCTGCTTCGGTAGAATCAACCATGCCTGCCCGTTTTGACGGTACTATACTGTTTGACGGATTACGTACGGTTGGTACCGAAGATGCGGAAGGCAAAAAAGTAAATGTGGTAATTGGCCGTACCGGTGAGGTGCGAAATATGGATGTGAAGAATGATCGGTTATTGAATACAACTAATATTCCTTATGGTGCCACCCTGAATGTAAAAGACGGGCAGAAAGTAAGTAAAGGAGATATTATCTGTACCTGGGATCCCTTCAATAACGTAATTGTTTCTGAAATTGTGGGTACCATTAAATTTGAATCAGTAATAGAAGGTGTAACTGTGCGTGAAGAAGCTGATGAGCAAACTGGCCACAAAGAAAAAGTGGTTATTGAAACAAAGGATAAAACTAAATTACCCGCCATCATTATTGAAGGCAGTAAAGAAACCAAACATTATAATTTACCGGTAGGTAGCCATATTGTTTTGGAGGAAGGCGATACCGTAAGAGCTGGCCAGGTATTGGTTAAAATTCCAAGGGTATTGAGTAAGCTGAAAGATATTACGGGTGGTTTACCTCGTGTAACAGAATTGTTTGAGGCACGTAACCCAGGTAACCCTGCGGTTGTATGCGAAATTGATGGTGTGGTTGCTTTTGGTAATATCAAGCGTGGTAACAGGGAAATTATTGTTGAAGCAAAAGATGGTGTTGTTAGAAAGTACCTGGTACCGTTAACCCGCCAGATTCTGGTTCAGGATGGTGACTTTGTAAAAGCAGGTGCGGCATTAAGTGATGGGCAAACAGCTCCGGCTGATATCCTTTCTATTAAAGGCCCGTTTGCAGTGCAGGAATATGTAGTAAATGAAATTCAGGAAGTATATCGTTTGCAGGGCGTGAAGATCAACGACAAACACGTTGAAGTAATCGTTCGCCAGATGATGCGTAAAGTTACTATCGAAGATGCAGGCGATACAATATTCCTGGAAGGAGATACGGAAGATAAACTGGACTTTAATACAGAGAATGATAACATCTTTGATAAAAAAGTTGTTACCGATCATGGAGAAAGTACCAAAATAAGAACCGGACAAATAGTTACACTGCGTGAGGTAAGAGAAGAAAACTCTATCCTTAGAAGAGCAGATAAAAAATTAGTTGAATTCCGTGATGCAAAGCCAGCCACTTCTTCGCCGTTGTTGTTGGGTATTACCAAAGCATCATTGGGTACACAAAGCTGGATATCAGCCGCTTCGTTCCAGGAAACTACCAAGGTATTGAGCAGCGCAGCCATCAACGGCAAGCTGGATCTGATGATGGGCTTGAAAGAGAATGTTATTACCGGTCACCCAATACCAGCGGGTACAGGTTTACGTGAGTTTGATAATATGATTGTTGGCAGCAAGGAAGAGTACGAATTGCTAATGACAACCAAAGAAGCGATGAGCTTTGATGAGGAAGAGTAATTTGATATCTTTCTAATGACATAACTGAAGGAGCAGCATTAATTTGCTGCTCCTTTTTTGTTGAACGTGTTTGCCAGTAAACAAACTTTTACACCTTCTTCAATTTCCATTTACCTTTTTTAAACAAAATATAAGCTGCAATACTGATGGCGGTTTCTGCAACAGGGATGGCAATGAAGACCCCTGTCGGGCCCATTGCTAAAGGCTTTGCAAGCATCCATGCCAAAGGTATCTGGAAAAACCAAAAACCAAACAGGTTAATAACAGTAGGTGTTTTTGTATCGCCTGCGCCATTAAATGCATTGGCCATCACCATACCAACGCCGTAAAAAACATAACCTGCACTTACTATCCGTACAGCAAGAATCGCGTAGTTGGCCACTGATGCTTCTTTGGTAAAAAACGAAATAATGAAGGGCGCAAAAATCAATAATATAAGTGAAACCAACGCCATAAAAATTGCATTGTATTTCGCAGTTTTAATAACCGAATCTTCGGCACGCTGTGGTTGCAATGCACCAAGGTTTTGCCCAACCAGTGTAGCCGCCGCATTGCTCATTCCCCATGCGGGTAAAATAAAAAACATCACTATCCTGATGGCGATCTGGTACCCCGCACTGGCATCGCTGTGGCCGGTAGTTACTACCAGGCTTGCTAACACTATCCAACTTCCTGAGCCAATTAAAAACTGTAAAGTGGCAGGCCATGCAATGGCAACGATGGAACGTATGATTTTAAAATCAGGCACCAGGTGTTTAATCGTAAATTGTATCAACCGCTTTCCATTAAACAAATGGTACAATTGGTAACAAACTCCAATACCACGACCGATAGTGGTGGCCATTGCGGCGCCTGTTACTCCAAACGCAGGTATCGGGCCAAGCCCACGAATGAACAGGGGGCACAAAATGATATTGCAGATATTGGCGAGCCATAGACTTTTCATTGCCATCATTGCATCACCGGCACCCCGGAAAATACCATTGATAAGAAACAGCAACATGATCACGAGGCTTCCGCCCATTATTACACGAGTGTATCCTACGCCTATTTCGACTGCTGCTTCTTCTGCGCCCATCAGCCGTAAAATATCTTTTGAATAAAAAAAGCCGGGAATACTAATGGCGATAGTAATGGCAAGGGAAATAAATATTGACTGCATGCCTGCTTTAGACGCACCTTCGGCATCTTTCTCGCCTACCCGCCTTGCTACCATAGCAGTTGCGGCCATGCTGATGCCGATAGCCAGCGAATATACTATCGTGATAACAGATTCTGTAAGGCCTACAGTTGAAGTGGCGTGCTTACCTAAGTGACTTACAAAGTAAATATCCACTACGGCAAAAACACTTTCCATGCACATTTCCAGCATCATGGGAATGGCTAGTAAGATAACTGCTTTACGAATACTGCCCGTGGTGTAATCCTGCAATTCGCCATTCAAAGATTGGCGGACCAGTGAAATAATAGCTGAAAAACGATTGGTTGTAATTTGATTGGATGACATGAAATTCTTTTTAAAATTCAATTAAATAAAAGATAGCAACAGCGCCATACACCACTGTTTACATAATTAATTAAAATGAAACCTACACCTGTGCAGGTTCCTTAAAAGAATTTCATATTCGTAAAATTGAGAATGCAAAGATTATAAAAAATTGCTGACTCTTTAAATTTATTTATGCCAGTTAAAACCAGGGTGTGCTGTTCATAAATTCATAAAAAGAAAAAGCCTGCAGCTATTTAAAAGCTGCAGACCCAACAAGATGGAGTGATTAAACAAATTTATTTAGCTGGAGTAATTACAATATTACGGTATTCAATAGTACCATGATCGCCTTGTAGCATTATGGGGCCGGGCTCTCCTTCATTACTATCCATTGCTCCACCGGTAATGCCTGGTATAGTTTGGTCGCATACAACCGTTTTACCGTTAGCTATTATAGTCACAATTCTTCCAACCAGGGTAATATCGTACGATTGCCACTCACCCGGATCTTTCGCCACCATTTCTATAGGATCAACAAAACCATACACTCCGCCAAAATATATGCTTAAAGGTTCCAGGCCTTTATTATCTGCAACCTGTATTTCATAACGGCCCCGGAGGTAAACGCCGCTGTTGCTTTCTTTTGGATACCTGAATTCAATGTGCAATTTAAAATCATTAAAAGTTTGATCGGTTACAAGGTTTGAACCAGGTTTGGGACTACGTAAGATACCGTCAACCGCCTGCCATTGATTCTCTCCCATGGCATGCCACCCATCAAGATTTTTGCCGTTAAAAAGTGTAATGGGTTTGCCCCATACAGGCGGCGATTTTCTCCACAAAGAGGGCGCCCTTACGCCAACCCAATCATAAGTTTTACCATTACTTTGTTTGATGGTACCCGTTAATTTATCGCCCTGTAAGGTTCCTTCAACAACTATATCATTGTCTTCGGGTTCCCACTGGGGTGGAATGGTAAAACTCATTTTGCCATCGCTAAAATTAACTTTAGATATCGGGCGTGCGCTTCCTCCTTCGCCTACGAAACGGCCAATCAGGTGATGCGTTCCGGAATGACGAACCTCTAACCAGGATGGAACTTTCTTACCATCCTGGTTGATCGTCAAATCCCAGCGTCCTTCAATTGTTGATCCTTCAAATTTTTTGAAACCTTCATCATTTGCTTTAATCGGTGAGGCTAAAAATAGTATTAAAACAAACGGCAATACCAAATGTAGACACCGCATTTGGTCTCCTATAATTTTTTTCATATGACTTTATTTTTGATTTGGTTTTCAATTTACTTCTAAAAAATTAGTAAGTATTTA
>JBGSIG010000432.1:0-4484 GCA_041742655.1 Ferruginibacter sp.
TTAAAAGAACTGTATAAAACAGTTTGGGAAATTAAGCAGCGGAATTTAATTGACATGGCTGCAGACAGAGGAGCGTTTATTTGCCAGAGTCAATCGCTGAATTTGTTTGTAGATAACCCCTCTGCCTCTAAACTTACTTCTATGCATTTTTATGGCTGGAAGAAAGGATTAAAAACAGGTATGTACTATTTACGTTCTCAGGCGGCTACCCAGGCTGTACAGTTTACCATAGAAAAACAAGGAAGCAATGAAATGGCACCGGTGATACCACAAATACCTGCTGCCAAAGAAAACACAAATAATGTTAACGATATTGAAACTGACTTTACAGGCCCAACCTGTACAATGCAGGATGGCTGCGTAAGTTGTGGTTCTTAATCACCAAAGAAAGTTCGATAGGGGTTTAGCGACGCAGGTAATTTTTACCTGCGTTTTTTTTGTGCCGTTTAGTTGAGCACCCAACAAGAATGGAGTTGAATCCAACGACATCCAATTCCAGAAATAACTAATTTTTAATTGACACTTGAACCTTTGAATAAAGATAGCGTTGTAACTTACAAGATATTTTAATATTAGTGCTATGGCAGGAATTTTAGATTTAGTAGGTAATACACCAATGGTAAAACTGGAACAGGTTAGTGTTAATAAAAATGTAACCATTTACGCAAAGTTGGAGGGCAACAATCCCGGCGGCAGTGTGAAAGATCGTGCGGCTTTTGGAATGATAAAAGGGGCGTTGGACAGGGGAGAAATAAAAGAAGGTATAACACTGATAGAAGCCACCAGCGGCAATACAGGCATAGCATTGGCCATGATTGCCAGTTTATTTAAAGTGCCGATAGAACTGGTGATGCCGGATAATGCCACAAGAGAACGGGTACTTGCCATGCAGGCTTTTGGTGCTAAAGTTATTCTTACGCCCAAGGCAAAATCGATGGAAGGTGCCATTGACTATGCTACTGAGCAGGTGGCTAAAGGTGGCTACCTGATGTTAAATCAATTTGCCAATCCCGATAATTCCGGCATGCACTATAACACTACAGGGCCCGAGATTTGGAAAGATACTGGGGGTACAGTAACACATTTTGTTTCGGCCATGGGTACCACGGGAACAATAATGGGTGTATCAAAATATTTAAAGGAACAAAATGCGGCGATACAAATTATAGGTTGTCAGCCCACAGACGGTTCGCAAATACCGGGCATACGTAAATGGCCTGAAGCATACCTCCCAAAAATATTTGATCGTAAAAGAATTGACAGGATTATAGAATTAGATGAAAAAGATGCCCGCATAATGACCAGGCGTTTGGCAAGGGAAGAAGCGGTTTTTAGCGGACTAAGCAGTGGCGGTGCGGTGCATGCAGCTATTGAGTTGTCAAAAGAATTAACCTCAGGCGTAATCGTAGTTATCATCTGCGACAGGGGAGACAGGTATTTATCTTCAGATATTTTTGATTAATTAGTTGAAGCCATTATTCATTTACCCAAATAACTTTTTCATATAACGGTTTACGTTTTGCGGCAGGCGATGGAATAGCGATATGCCCGATATAAAAAAATCCCATCAGTTTATCTTCTGCCCCCATTCCGAATAAATATTTTGCATTTTCCAGGTAGGTAATTCCGCCGGTTGTCCAGTAGCCGCCTAAACCATAAGCGGTAACAGATAAATAGATATTTTGAACAGCGCACGCTACTGCTTCAATATCTTCTATTTCAGGTATCCGTTTAGTAGTGGTGCGTTTCATGCAGATGGCAATTACATGACTTGCAAATAATGGCTGTTGTTGCAACTTGAGATATTTAGCCTCCACAAAATTTTCACCAGCTTCTTTCTTGTATAAATCACTTTGTAAATCAGCGAATGTTTGCAAACCGTGCCCGGAAAAAACAGTAAAAAACCACGGCTCTGAATTACCATGATTGGGTGCCCATGTGGCATTGGTGAGTATCTGTTCGATGATATTATTTTCGATTGCTTTACCCGGCACAAATTGCTGTGGAAATACCGACCGCCTGTCTTTTACCAATTGATTAAAATAGGGAACACCTGTTTCCATTTTTTGCATTTGGATGCAAAATTAAGGATAACCATAAAAGGTAGAAGTGGATTGATTTGTTAGATTGGGAAATAGTTTTGTTCTTATCAGGCAAACAGCACACTCATAGAAATCAGTTCCATACCAGAAAATTTTAGTCGCAAAATTGTATAAATTTAAAATATGGCATATGTTTTCCTTCCCTCGTTTTTGATTCGTACTTCTTTTCCAATTATTTCTGGTTAAAATATGCGGGCATTAACGACTGCGGATAAAGTTTTATTTGTGTGTCCCGAAAACATATTTGAACAGGTGCTTTCTACCATCAGCTAATGTAGATGAGTTTTTGTTTATCTTTATTTTTCACCTTAAAAAAACTTATGTCGCTGATAATCCTTTTGCTTGGCATTGCATTGCTTATTGTTTTGATTACATGGGCCCGCCTCAATGCCTTCTTAGCCTTCATTATCGTTTCTGTTTTAATCGGGCTTTTCAATGGTATGGATATACCTACTATTACAACTTCGCTGCAAAAGGGAATGGGTGAATTGTTGGGCTCCATCATTATCATACTTGGCCTTGGTGCCATGCTGGGCAAGCTGGTTGCGGATAGTGGCGCAGCGCAAAAAATAGCCACAGGACTTATGAAGGTGTTTGGTAAAAGGTATATTATGTGGGCGCTTGTGCTGACTGCATTTGTAGTAGGCATACCGCTGTTTTACAATGTTGGTTTTGTTTTACTGGTGCCACTGATTATCACGTTAGCAAAAAGATATAATATCTCTGCTGTGTACATTGGCGTACCAATGTTGGCGGCACTTTCAGTAACGCATGGTTACCTGCCACCTCATCCATCGCCAACGGCGCTGGTTGCACAATTTCATGCCGACCTTGGGGTAACTTTATTGTACGGATTTATAGTTGCCATTCCGGCTATCATCATAGCAGGGCCTGTTTTCGCTCTTACGCTAAAAAAAGTAAAATGCGAACCCCTGGAAATTTTTGCCGGTAAAGATATCCCGGAAGAAGAGTTACCCAGCATGTTCACCAGTATGTTTACCGCTTTTTTGCCTGTTATTTTAATTGCTGGGGGTACCATAGTTGATTTGTTCGTACACTCACAAAATCTTTTTACCAAAATAATTATTGGATTAAGCGATCCGGTTATAGCAATGACCGTAACGCTGTTGTATGCCATTTACAGTTTGGGTTTACGAAGAGGCAAAAAAATGAAAGAGATAATGCTGCCGCTGACCGAAGCAGTTAAAGACATTGCGATGATTGTATTTATCATTGGCGGCGCCGGAGGTTTAAAACAAATATTGACAGACACCGGAATCAGCGGGCAGATTGCAGAAGGCCTGCAAGGCATGAGCGTTCACCCCTTACTGGCTGCGTGGAGTATTGCAGCTATTATCAGGGTTTGCCTGGGATCTGCTACTGTAGCCGGTCTAACGGCTGCTGGCATAGTAGCGCCGCTGGTAGTGTCAACAGGTGTAAATCCAAGCTTGATGGTATTGGCAACAGGTGCAGGAAGCCTTATGTTCTCGCATGTAAACGATGGGGGTTTTTGGTTGTTTAAGGAATACTTCAACCTGTCGTTTAAAGATACCATCCGCACATGGAGCCTTATGGAAACAATTGTTTCCATAGTGGGACTCCTTGCTGTATTTGCGCTCAATTATATTATTGCATAAACTTAGTTTGCTTCCTAAAGTTTAAATAGTTAAAAAAATAAATCATGACAGCAGATGAAAGATTCGCAGCACTTAATTTAGAATTGCCGCCGGCACCGGCTCCGCTCGGCGTGTACAAACCTTTTTTGGTTGATGGTAATCATTGTTATGTTTCTGGTCATGGGCCATTGCTAAATGACAAAACGTTAATCGTTGGACGAATTGGTGCCGGCATGAGCAAAGAAGATGGAAAGAATGCTGCGCAGCAGGTAGGCTTAACTATCCTGGCAACATTGAAACACAATTTGGGTTCGTTCAACAAAATAAAAAGAGTGATTAAAGTATTAGGTATGGTGAATTGCACCGGCGATTTTGAACAACATCCTTTTATCATTAATGGATGTAGCGAATTGTTTGCAAAGGTATGGGGCGAAGACAATGGCGTTGGCGTAAGAAGTGCTGTGGGTATGGGGTCGTTGCCGGGGAATATTCCTGTAGAGATTGAAGCGCTGTTTGAACTTGCATAGTGTTTTCGGGTATATCATTTGGATTCCTGCAATTAAGATCGCTTTGGCATATCAACATTTCTATAACCAAATAATAATAAAATGGACTGGTTTACCATAAAAAATATTGATACCATTGATTCTCCCGCTTTGGTTATTTACAAAGAGCGTGTTCAGCAAAATATATGGTTACTGAAAGGAATGGTGAATGATGATGTTAGCCGCCTTCGTCCTCATGTAAAGACAAATAAAATATCAGA
>JBGSIG010000433.1:0-2015 GCA_041742655.1 Ferruginibacter sp.
TTACCGGCTATTCTGATATAAAGGTAGCAGTTGAAGTAATTAAACAAGGAGCTTATGATTATATTACCAAACCGCTGGTACCAGATGAAGTTTTGAATATTATCAACAAAGCTTTTGATAGCGCCGCTGTATCACCCAATATTGATTCGACAAACAGTATCGCATCAAAAAATACCTCATCAGAAAAGCAAAACAACTCACAATTTTTAGTTGGGCAATCCCAGGTAATTAAAGATGTTTATGAGCAAATAAAAACGATAGCGCCTACAAATTACAGTGTGATAATTTATGGCGAAAGCGGCACGGGCAAAGAGGTAGTGGCCAAATCAATACATGCTAGTAGTGAGAGGAAAACTAAGCCCTTTATTGCCCTGGATTGTGGTACACTATCAAAAGAATTGGCAGCAAGTGAATTATTTGGGCATGTAAAAGGTTCTTTTACCGGAGCGTTAAATGATAAAGAAGGTATGTTTGAAACTGCCAATGGCGGCACACTTTTTTTAGATGAGGTAGCTAATTTACCGATGGACGTGCAGGCAGCTTTGCTCAGAGTAATACAGGAAAGAAAATTTAAACGTGTAGGTGGCAACAAAGAATCTACTGCTGACGTAAGATTGATCGTGGCATCGAACGAGAACTTGAAAGATGCTTATACCAGCGGCAAGTTTCGGGAAGATTTGTATCACCGCTTTAATGAATTTTCTATACACTTACCGCCGTTAAGAAATCGCCAGGTTGATATTCCGCTATTTGCCAAATTTTTTTTGGAACAAACTACGAGCGAATTAAATAAAATAATAGACGGGTTTGAAGACGAGGTGTTGCAATTATTTATGGAATACAATTGGCCCGGCAATTTGCGTGAATTTAGAAATGTAATTAGAAGGGCTGGCTTACTAACCACAGGCGGATTGATTACTAAAAATGTATTGCCGTGGGAAATTGTTAGTGGCCCTGTCACAACTGCTCCTATGCTTGCCACCAGCACTGTTTCCTCAGCTGAAAAAATTACAACCCCTGTAGCCGCCCTCAAGGATGCGGCTGCTTTTGCGGAATACGAAACTATCATGAGCGTTTTAAAACAAGTAAAATTTAATAAAACCCGGGCAGCTGAAATTTTGCAAATTGATAGAAAAACGCTTTACAATAAGATAAAAAATTTTGAAGATATTAACCAGGCCTAGTGTCTGTAATTTTGCACGTAGAAACTTTTTAAATTTCGAGAAAGACGTCCTTAGCGGAGGTCTTTCTACTTATCTATTCAATGCTACTCCCTATTTGTAGAAATAAATACCCGACGCTGCCAGAAGCTTCCTTAAAACTATTGGCATTTCAATTGCAATTCTTTTTAAAGTGTGTTGGTGAAATTAGCAAAATTGCTTCTTAAGCAAATAGGCGATTCATTAACATCCTAATTTTTTAATGCACACTATAAAAAAAATTTATGAAAACAAGAGAAAATGAAATGAGTACCGTTAACCAGGTTTTAGAAAAGCTTAGAGTTAAAAGGCAGGACAACGAATTTACAATGGAGGGAGAATTTTTTACCGTAGCAAATGGCAATAAATACACACCTGAAAATTTAGAAATTATAAAAACATTTAGATTTGAAGGCGACTCTGACCCTGCCGATTCTTCAATAATTTACATAATAGAAGCCAATGATAGACTGATAGGATATAGCATTGATGCTTATGGAGTATATAGCAATCATGATGCTGCATACGATGATTTTATTAGAAAGATTAAGGTAGCCGATAGGGAAGAACAGCTTTTGTTTAGCCTTGATTGAATTGAATAGGTAGTTGAGCATACCCTGGAAACATTTTCAATTGGATTAAAAATGCAAAAATCAAAAGGAATTAAACGCCTTAAAAAAAGTGTTTGATAAATTTTCTACGTCAATAACAAAAGCAGCCGGATCGCCTACTGCTTTCCTAGCAGCTATGTTATTAATTATTGTTTGGAGAGCTTTACGTCCGATTTTTAAATGTTAAGATACCTGGCAGCTCGTA
>JBGSIG010000434.1:0-2968 GCA_041742655.1 Ferruginibacter sp.
GGCAACAACCACCATATGACTCCTTTTGCTGGAGAAGATTTCCAGATGTTTGAAAAAGATTTGCCGGGCGAAAATAAATCAGGCCTCAGTTTCCAGGAAGCATCATTGCAATTGCCGGTTGAAACCTGTGAAACGATGAACAATTCCTGGGGTTTTAATATTACTGACTACAGTTATAAATCGGTAAAGCAATTAATTCATTACCTGGTAAAAGGTGCCGGGCGTGATGTAAATTTTCTATTGAATGTTGGCCCCATGCCAAACGGAAAAATACAGTCAGAGTTTACAGATACATTAAAGGCAATCGGGCAGTGGATGCAGGTAAACGGCGAAACAATTTATGGTACAAGAGGTAACATTTATCCACCGCAGGATTGGGGTGTGGTTACGGTGAAAAACAAAACCTATTATATTCATATTCTCACAACACAAGCGCAGCAGCAATATATATTTATGCCGGAGTTTAAAGGAAAAATTGTTTCGGCAACGCTAAGAGCAGGTAAGAAAAGTATAAAATTTAAACAACTGCCTGAAGGTAGTTTTGTGTATCTTGATGGGGTACAGTTAGACCCTGTTGATACAATAATAGAATTGCAATTACAATAAATAAACATTAAATAAAAAGACATGAAATGAGCTTTATTAGATTGTGGGCATTAAACCAAATCGTTAAGCGAATTCTATATCACTAAAAAACAATAAATAGAAAGATATGAAACTGATTCGTTTTGGGCAGCCGGGTAAAGAAAAGCCGGGTATTTTAACATCAGAAAAAAGATATGATGTGTCGTCTGTTGTGACAGATTACAATGAAGCATTTTTTGAAAACAATGAACTGGAAAAACTGAAGCGGGCAATAGCCGGGGATGGTGTATTTCCTGAAGTAGATGCGGATGTTCGTTTAGGCTCACCCGTGGCAAGGCCTTCCAAAATTATTTGTATAGGGTTGAATTATGTAGATCATTGCCTTGAAACCAATGCGCCGATACCAACAGAGCCGATCATCTTTTTTAAATCAACCACAGCATTGTGCGGCCCCAATGATAACCTGGTTATTCCTAAAAACAGCACCAAAACAGATTGGGAAGTGGAGCTTGCTTTTGTAATAAGTAAAAAAGCAAGCTATGTAGAAGAAGCCAATGCAATGGAGTATGTAGCAGGATATTGCCTGCACAACGATTATAGTGAAAGAGCTTACCAGTTAGAGCGTGGCGGCCAATGGGCTAAGGGAAAAGGGTGTGATACATTTGCACCGCTTGGACCATTCCTGGCAACAACAGATGAAATTAAAGATGTAAACAATTTGCCGATGTGGTTAACAGTAAACGGCAAAAAGTACCAAAATAGCAACACATCTAACCTTGTTTTTAAAATACCTTTTTTAGTACATTATCTTAGTCAGTTTATGACGCTGTTGCCGGGTGATGTAATCAGTACAGGTACACCGCCGGGTGTAGGTTTAGGCATTAAGCCAGACCCTGTTTATATAAAAGCAGGCGATGTTATAGAATTAGAAATTGAAGGATTGGGGACAAGCAAACAGCTGGCAGTAGCGCACGGCGACTCTAAACGGTAGCTATACAGCTAAGTGAAAGAAATTAGAATTTTCATATCAACAACCATTTTATTTCTCGCAACAGCGGGTATATTTTCATTTGCTAAAAAAGATCAAGCTGATGACAATCGTTTTATTAGTTACAAGGCAGATCCGAAAAAGCAAGACATAAAATTATATTGGAAGGATGACAAAAATGAACACTTTAGGAGCATTCAAAACCTAAAACTGTGGATTGATAAAAGCAAAAGGAAGTTGTTGTTTGCTATGAATGCAGGAATGTACAAAACAGATAATTCGCCTCAAGGTCTTTTTATTGAAAGACAAAAAACTTTATCACCTTTAGACACATCAGCAGGTACCGGAAATTTTTATTTAAAGCCTAATGGAGTGTTTTTTATCTCAACTGATAACATTGCGTTTATTTGCAGCAGCACTAAATTCACAGACAACGGAAAAATTAAATACGCCACACAATCAGGGCCAATGCTGATAAGTGAAGGACAAATTCATTCAGCATTTAAAGAAGGATCTGCAAACTTGAATATAAGAAATGGTGTAGGAATTTTACCAGATAATAAAGTCATTTTTGTAATGTCTAAAAAGGAAATTAACTTCTATGACTTTGCAAGTTATTTTAAAAGAATTGGTTGTAAAAATGCGTTATACCTTGATGGGTTGGTTTCACGAACATATTTACCCGAAAAAAAATGGGTACAAACGGACGGAAATTTCGGTGTTATTATTGGTGTTGCTGAGAATTGACAATAGTAGGTGATTTATAATTCAATTGCAAAATTTGCATACAGTGAGCATCAATAAAACAATTTATAACTTATAACTCATAACTAATATCGTCATGTCTATACAAAAATATTGCCTTGCATTGGACTTAAAAGATGATGAGAACTTAATTGCTGAGTACAAAGCCTATCATCAAAATGTATGGTCGCCAATAATTAAAAGCATCAAAGATGCCGGTATTGAAGTGCTGGATATTTATTGCGTTGGCAACCGCATGTTTATGATCATTGAAGCGAACGCAGATTTTTCTTTTGACAAAAAATCAGCCATGGACGCAAGCAATCCCATAGTGCAGCAATGGGAAGAATTAATGTGGAAATTTCAACAGGCTTTGCCATGGGCTGAGCCGGGACAAAAATGGATGCTAATGGAAAAAATATTTCAATTACCATGAGAATAGACAGTCATCAACACTTTTGGAAATTTCATCCTGTAAAAGAAGCATGGATCACCGATGATATGAAAGTTATTCAGCGAGATTTTTTACCTTCAGATTTATTGCCGATGCTACACGAAAATAATATTGACGGCTGTGTGGCAGTGCAGGCAGACCAGCGTGAAGCCGAAACAAACTTTTTATTAGAGCTGGCCGATGAAAATGAATTTGTG
>JBGSIG010000435.1:0-2039 GCA_041742655.1 Ferruginibacter sp.
CCATGGCGGGAAATATGAATTGAGGGATAAAAAATATTTTAAGCAATTATGAGATCTTGAAGATAGCACAGGCAGCGATTGTGAAATTTCCCTACATCGGCCAATTAAAAATTTAATTCACCACTTCTTTTTGCACACCCGGTATTTCCATTACAAGATTCTCTCCATAAGCGCTGGCGGGTGTTTGGTAGCCGGGTATAAAATTCCCGTTCAATACCTTCTGCACAATTATTAATGCCCCGTGTGTTGTTAACGTATATCCTTCGGGGCCACTAAGCCTCACGGTAACTTTGTTGCCCCCTGCATTGGTTGCCTGCCCCCATACAAGGCTGGTTGCTTTACTCCGTTGTTCATCAGATGGCCCCGCCGGCCTTTGACTGATTTTCTTTTTTACATAATTACGTATTGCATCGCTGCGAAGCAGCCAGTTAAATAAAGGTTGCAGTTTTAATATATTGTACATTTTTTTTGGCACCTCTGTGTAGGTTTCAATATTGGGTATGTCGGTAGTAAAATGTGCGGTAGAAATATCGCCCCAGGGAATGCTCATTACAAATAATTTCTTCATTCCAAAATCAACCGTCATCCCTTTATGCCCGAGTGGCTGGCGTGTTATTTTTCCATCCTTTCTTACGGCACCCCCTTCGCCTAATTTACCTGCCATAGTTACTGCGGTACCATGAGATATTCCTCCGCCCATTGTGGCAAATGCCAATTGTAAAGCAGTGGCATCAGGGAGCAACTTTTTCAATTGCAGGGCAATACAATCTGTCGGCACTACATCAAAACCTATTCCCGGTAGTAACATTACGCCTGTTTTTTTAGCCGATGAATCGTATAGTTTTATCACTTCAAAAACAGCAATATCGCCGTTTATATCCAGGTAATGGGTACCCGTAAGTAGACAGGCTAATATCATTTGTTTAACTGTAAATTCAAATGGACCTGCTGCATTTATCACTACACTTACTTCTCTTAATGCGGCCAGTAAACTGGCGCTGTCGTCCATATCAAAAATTCGGTAAGGAAGGCGGAGCTTGTCGGCAAGCGGTTCTATCAGTTCTTTTTTTCTGCCGGCTAAAATGGGCCGTAAATTATATTTACTGGCATAGCGGGCAATTAATTCGCCGGTATACCCATTGGCACCATATAACAGGAAAGTGTTTGATCGCATTATTAAATGTACTAAACAAGATTAATACGACTTCTTATTTTTAGAGAAAGACATAAAATAGTTGCATAGTTTCCTGTAGTTGGGTCTAAATAAAGTTCTCCCCAACCATAATTTGATGACTCAACAAGGGTAAGTTTTTTAAGAAAGGTTGAAACATTATCAATAAGGCAAAAAAAACTTTTTATCTGTCATTTTTCAATTTTTAGAATTTGTCACAGCATTGCCTACATTAGCAGCATTATTGTTTTACTCTAAAATAAATTTTAGTTGCTCCAGAATTTTACCTGGCCCATTTTATAAGGATCGAGATATTCCATATCAACCTTGATATTTTCTTTTATATCGCTGTATTTTTCTGTTTGGCGCAATTTTCCATTTATATAAAATTCAATGGATGTCTCACAGAAGTTGCTTCCCAATGGAATATAATCTGCACAAACTATTTCTGTTTTTTGTCCATCTTTATTATTTAAAATCCTTAGGGTAACCAGTTTTTCTTTGTCTACCCAAAATTGGTTGTTTTCTGTTTCATCTTTATCAGCACCTATTACTACTACTTTTTTTCCTTTCCATGTTGTTTCAAAACTTTTGTCCGTATTGTATCCCATTGCTTTTAATTTGATGTATACTTTATCGGGTGAAAATGAATACATACCACCCAGTACAAACAAAAGATCGTGAGGCTGGTACCCCAGGTTTTTGACCTCGCGATTTTGTACCCTGTAAACAGAATCGTTCACAAAAAAAATCGCATTTTCTTTGGCAGGATCATCAATATCTATTCTTAATTTATCAGGGTACACCAGCACCTCGTACCATGTAGCAGTGTTTATTAGTGAATCGAGGCGATAAGTATTTGTTTGTT
>JBGSIG010000436.1:0-3475 GCA_041742655.1 Ferruginibacter sp.
GTGCGCCTTGGTATGTTTAATATCCAGTCCCCAAAATACCCCGCGGGCATTTGAGTTCCATACAGGGGCCCTTTCTCCTAATATAAAAGGCAGCAATAAAAGATCATCACTTCCCGGCGCAATTGTTTCCGCCATTTTAAAGAATGATTCATAAGAGTTACTGTGTACCAGTATTTTTTCTTTCAGCCACTGCAATACTATAGCTCCACTGTTGCTGCCACCACCCATTATGTATTGCTGGCCACCAAGGTGATAACAAAATGTACGCATGCCTTCATCTGTGGATGGCCGGTGCGTTACAATTCGCACTGCACTGCTGGTACCAATGGTCACGGCCATAGAGCCTTCCACGGTAGCGCCGCTTCCGAGATTTGCAAGTGCTCCGTCGCTGCTGCCAATTACAAAGGCTGTTTGCTTAAAAACGTGTAACCGTGTTGTTATGTGTGCCGGTAAGGTAGCTGGTAAATATTCAATATGTGTTGTGAGTACTATTTCGGGCAGTTGCTTTTTTTCAATACCGGCATACTCCAAAATGCTTTCTTCCCATTGAAGTTGATGGATGTTTAGCAATCCCGTTCCGGATGCAAGGCCTGTATCTGCTATATATTTTTTGAATAAACGCTGAAATATAAATTCTTTAATGCCAATAAATTTTGCAGCCTCGCTAAATAATGCAGGGTTATTTTGTTTAAGCCAGCAAATTTTACAAAGCGGCGACATAGCATGTACAGGCACGCCTGTGAGCGCATAAAAATTATAGCCCTGCTCCGTTTCCCTTAAAGCGTCAGCCAACTCACCGGCACGGTTATCTGCCCAAATTATGCAATCGGTTAAAGGGCTATCATTTTTATCCATCAAAATCAAACCATGCAACGCCGATGAAAAACTTACCATTACAGGATTATATTCAGTTAAAACCGTGGCAATATTGCTGAGGCAATACAACACAGCCTCCAGTATTTTTTCAGGATCTTGTTCGCTCTGATTTTCCTGTGGATGCAAAATCGGGTAGCCTTTCGACGCTTGTGCCAATACTGCTCCGCTTATAGAAAATGCAACCGCTTTGGTAGACGTGGTGCCAATATCGATGCCGATGTAATAATCCATTTTGTACTTACCTGATTGATTTTTTGAGAACTTCCGGTTCAAAGACTGGTTGCAAAATTAGCAGTAAACGGTTAAAAATAATTTGATAAAAAATCGCAAGCAAAAGCAATCCCGTTGTTTGAAGGAAAAGCTTTTTAAAAATGAACAATAAACAGCTTCTCAGCCTGTTTTCATAATTGGGGAATGATATAATATTTGAATTGTTATCTGAACTATTATAACCGGGCTGAATTTTCGGACCATCTCTCAAAAAAAATCAAGAACTTTAACCTGAAAAAAAATCAACACAATGAAAACTCCAGACTATTATTTGCCAATTATGCCTTACCTCATCATAGACAGGGTGCAGGAATTTCGCGAATTTGTGAAAGCCGTTTTTAATGCAGAAGAACGAATGATTGTACCAAGAGAAGATGGGTCGTTAATGCACGGTGAAATATGTATCGGAAAAGCAGTGATCATGTTTAGTGATACAACCGGGCATTATGATACGTTTCCCGCAGGTATGTTTATACAAATAGAAAACATTGATGAAGTTTTTGCCAGGGCAATAAAAAATGGTGCAGTATGTTTGCAGGAAGTTGAAGAGCGGGAGTATGGCCGCAGCGGCGGTTTTCAGGATATGTTCGGTAACCAGTGGTGGGTTACAAAACCGTCGAGTGAATAATTAGATACAGGGTAATTATTTTTAGTAAACATTCTTATCCGGCTTTTCAATCCACAGTTTAAATATTTCCAGGGCATTCTCCCTGCTTATTGACACCATTTTAATTTTTCTATCCGTAATATCAGCCTTCATTTCTTCGTATATCATCGAGTCGTCAAAATTAATGTCGGCTGCATCATCACGGGTATTGGCGTAATAAATGATTGTTGGCCTTGCCCAGTAAATAGCTCCAAGGCACATGGGGCAAGGTTCGCAGGAAGTGTAAATTTCACAACCCTCCAGTTGAAAGGCACCCAGGTTTTTGCATGCGTCCCTTATGGCCATAATTTCTGCATGGGCAGTAGGATCGTTGTTGCAAATAACTTTGTTGTTACCCCTACCAATAATTTCGTCGCCTTTTACAATCACACACCCAAAAGGCCCGCCCTCGTTATTAACCATTCCTGCTTTTGATAAAGCGATGGCTTCCTGCATAAATTTTTCTTCCCTTGTCATAACTTATTTATCAATGGGCAAATATACGCATAGTTAAAAGCATCTATAGTTGCGAACAAGGCAAACAGCTTACCTGCATAAGCCGTGGAGCAGGTTTAGGTGTTGTGGATACAAAGCATAAAGCACAGTTTTATCAGCAAGATCAAAATCAGCAAAATCAAAGCCAGGGGACACTGTACAGCCAACAAAACAAAATTTACTGCCGGGTGCCGGTCTGCTTGCAAACCAGCAATTGGCAGGCACTACACATTGAAATAATTGTCCCTTGCTGCTATCATTTCCCAAGTCAATAATTTCCAATTCTCCATTGGGTAGTATCAGGTATACCTGCAAAGGATCACCGGCATAAAAATGCCAGCACTCATCGCTTTTAATGCGGTGAAAGGCAGAGAAATTTCCTTCCTCTAATAAAAAATAAATAGCCGTTGCAAAGGCCCTGCTGCCGGCAAATCTTTCGGGCAATGCAGTTGCTGAAATCAATTCACTGCTTCTATAGGTTTCTTTGTACCAGCCGCCTTCTGGATGCGGTTGTAACTGGTATTGTTCAATGAGCTGTTGCGGGGATAACATATATTTTGTTTGTTGAATATTTCACACAAAGGGAACAAAGATAACCAGGAGCTCAAAGTAAAAACTGTGCTTTGTTAGATAAATTGGAGCATTCATTTTGGGAATAGTGAATTATTCCACATTCACACTTTATATCCTTAGCGCTCTTTGTGTGAAAAAAACTCGTTGAAAAATTCAATCGTTTTATCAAGGTCAGCATAGGTCAAAGCATTATTTAAAAACCAGCTTTCGTAGGCAGACGGCGGAAGGTAAATTCCATTATCCAGCATAAAATGAAATAGTTTGTTAAACCCAGGCATATCCGCTTTGGAAGCAGATTCAAAATCAACAATATCATGATCGCAAAAATGCACACTGATCATACTGCCAAACCTGTTGATACGATGTGCAATATTGTGTTGCAATAAAACGGAGGCGATACCATCACCCAGGTATTTTGTTTTAGCATCCAGCTCTTCATAAATAGCAGGATTATTTTTTAGTTCATTGAGTAAGGTATATCCTGCTATCATTGCAATGGGGTTGCCGCTTAAGGTGCCTGCCTGGTAAACGTTTCCAAGCGGTGCAATGTGTTGCATGATTTCTTTTTTTCCTCCAAAAGCCCCCACAGGAAGCCCGCCGCCAATAACTTTTCCA
>JBGSIG010000437.1:0-5257 GCA_041742655.1 Ferruginibacter sp.
TACAAGTCCAACTGCATATATTGAGTAATCGATTGTCATATTCTTATGGCTCTTTTTTCGTTAGATAAATATTCTTTCAATGCGGGAATCCCTATTTCCTTATAATGAAAAATGCTGGCAGCCAAAGCGGCATCGGCATTACCGTCAATAAATATTTCTTTAAAATGTTCCATGGTTCCGGCGCCGCCAGAAGCAATTACCGGCACTGGAAGTTCGTTGGATAATAGTAATGTAATATCAACAGCAAAACCCACCTTGGTGCCATCGTTATTCATGGAGGTGAGTAAAATTTCTCCTGCACCCAACGCTACTGCCTGCTTTGCCCAATCAATTGTTTTGGTATCTGTTTTTGTTCTGCCGCCGTTCAGGTACACATACCATTCATCATCCGCTTCTTTTTTTGTATCAATCGCCAGTACCACACATTGGCTTCCAAAACGGTTACTCAATTCTTTAATAAGCGCCGGATTTTTAAACGCGGCTGTATTGATGGAAACCTTATCAGCACCATGTTGCAGCAAAACTGCAACATCCTCAACGGTACTTATGCCCCCTCCCACAGTAAACGGTATATTGATATTAGCAGCAATCCTTTTTACCAGTTCAACCAATGTCTTCCGTTTTTCAACAGTTGCAGTAATGTCCAGAAAAACAAGTTCGTCTGCTCCCTGTTGTGAATACAACAAAGCCAGTTCCACGGGGTCGCCTGCATCACGTATGTTTTCAAAATTTATACCCTTCACCGTGCGGCCATCCTTTATATCAAGGCAGGGTATGATTCTTTTTGTTAGCATGGTTTTATTACACGAATTTTTTAAACACGAATTTTTAATCACGAATTACACGAATTGATGAAACACGAATTGTATTATCATAATTATTGATCAAATTAATACATACCCTCCTATAATGCCAGTAATTGCTGTAAACTAATATTGCCTTCGTAAATAGCTTTGCCAATGATGGCTCCACTGCATCCGATTGACTTTAGTTCTATCACATCATTGATATCTGTTACACCACCACTGGCTATTAAATTTATTTCAGGATGTTGCTCCATAATTTGTTTGTACAGTTCAATGGAAGGGCCTTCCATGGCGCCGTCTTTTGAAATATCGGTACAAAAAATATTGCTGGCGCCAAGCCCGATCATTTTACCGATAAAACTAAAAATATCAATACCGCCATCTTCCAGCCACCCACTTATTTTTATTTTTCCGTCCAGCACATCGGCTCCTATTAAAAATTTATCGGCACCAAATTCCATCAACCATTCTTCCAATAACTCAGGGCGTTTTACAGCAAGGCTGCCAATGGTGGCCATTGTGGCGCCGGCATTAAAAACACTCCCCACATCATCCATATTCTTTATGCCACCACCAAAATCAATTACAAGATTGGTAGCGGTAGCGATATTTTCCAACACCGCAAGGTTCACAATTTTTCCGGCCTTTGCTCCATCCAGATCTACAAGGTGTACCCGGCGGATGCCTGCGTCTGCAAATTGTTTGGCGACATCAACAGGGTTATCATTGTATACTTTTTGCTGCGCATAGTCGCCCCTGGTAAGGCGAACACATTTGCCATTGATGATATCTATTGCGGGAATGATGGTCATGTTAGCCGTATAAAATTTTTTAATATTGTTTCGCCTACAACACCTGATTTTTCAGGATGAAATTGCACTGCATAAAAATTATCTTTTTGCAAGGCGGCACTAAATGGTAAAATATAATCCGTTGTTGCAGTTGTTGTATCACCCAATGTTGCGTAGTAGCTATGCACTGTGTAAACAAAAGCCTGTTCTTCCAGCCCATCAAATAATACAGACTTATAATCGTAAATATTGTTCCAGCCAATTTGTGGCACTTTTAAAACAGCCGATGAAAATAATTTCACGTTCTCCACAAAAATGCCTAAACAATTGGTGTCACCTTCTTCTGAATATGAGCACATCAATTGAAGCCCTAAACAAATTCCAAAAACCGGTTGCTGCAAAGAAACAATCAGTTTATCCAATCTCCTTTCTCTTAAATATTGCATAGCAGATTGCGCATGGCCAACGCCGGGAAAAATGACTTTATCAGCGGCTCGAATAACTGATTCGTCATCAGTAACAACAGAGTCGACGCCTATCCGCTGCAATGCATATTGTACGCTTTGGACGTTGCCGGAATTATATTTTATTATCGCTATCATACCCTATCCCCTAAAGGGGAACCTGACTCCACTACTTTAAGGTTTTTTTATTTTTTGTTGAGTAATTTTTGTTACCCCTTAAGGAATATCTGACTATACCCCTTAAGGTTTATTTAATTTAATTGTTTATTGTTATCCTCGTATTTTACAACAAACCTTTTGTTGTGGGTATCGCATTATTATTGATGTCCCTCTTCACGGCCATTTTTATTGCTTTGGCAAATGCTTTAAATATTGATTCTATTTTGTGATGTTCGTTCTCCCCTTCTGCTTTTATATTCAAATTACATTTGGAAGCATCGCTGAAAGATTTAAAGAAATGAAAAAACATTTCTGTCGGCATCTCTCCTATTTTTTCTCTTTTAAATTCTGCTTCCCACTCTATCCAGTTACGGCCACCAAAATCAATGGCCACCTGCGTCAGGCAATCATCCATGGGCAATAAAAACCCATATCTTTCAATCCCTCTTTTGTTTCCCAGTGCCATAGCCATAGCTTCGCCCAACGCAATGCCGGTATCTTCAATACTGTGGTGTTCATCTATATGCAGGTCGCCGATACATTCAATGGCAAGGTCTATGTTTCCGTGCCGGGCCAGTTGATCGAGCATATGGTCAAAAAAAGACAAGCCGGTCTGTATGGACGAATTTCCGGTGCCATCCAGGTTAAGTTTGACTGTAATTTTTGTTTCGTTGGTATTGCGGTGATGAATAATTTTTCTTGCCGGCAATTTAAGGTATTCGTAAATAGCCGCCCAATCAGGTGTATCGAGCACAATTGTTTCTTTTATTAAATCATCGATTGTGTCCTTTATTTCCGAAGCCCCCAACGACGAATCTATATTCAACCATATCCCTTTGCAGTGTAGATTCTTTGCCAGTTGCATATCCGTTATTCTGTCGCCAATTACAAATGAATGAGCAAGATCAAATTCCGGATTATTTAAATAGCGTGTAAGCATGCCAGTGGCAGGTTTGCGTGTGGGTGCGTTTTCGGAAGGGAAAGTTCTATCAATAAACACTTCTGAAAAATGAATTGCTTCATTGGCAAGGTTTTTCATCACAAAATTTTGCACCGGCCAAAAGGTATTTTCCGGAAAAGCATCTGTGCCAAGTCCGTCCTGGTTAGTCACCATCACCAATTCATAGTCCAGCTCTGCGGCTATCCTGCGCATATAATAAAACATATCGGGATAAAATTCCAGTTTTGAAAAATCGTCCAACTGGTATGTAGGCGGCGCTTCTTTTATCAACGTACCATCGCGGTCGATAAATAATATTTTCTTTGGCTGTAATGGAAAATTGCCTTTCTGCTCAGAATTATTACTCATAGCTTTTTAATAAATTGATCAATTGTTTATTTTCTTCGGGCGTACCCACGGTAATGCGCAAACAATTATCGCAGCCGTGATCCCTACTCCTGTTTCTTACCACCATTTCATTTTCTGATAAATAGGCGTACAAATCGTCCGCATCTTTTACTTCCATTAAAAAGAAGTTGGCATCACTGGGATAAACTCTCCTGACAAAACTAAAATTAATCATTTCGTTCAGAAGCATTTTCTTTTGCGACACACATGATTCTATCCACTCATTTACCAGCGAGGTATTTTGCAAGGCTTCTAATGCCAGTTGCTGAGAAGCATCATTTATATTGTAAGGTGGCTTTACCTTATTGAACAGGTCGATAATATCCATCGAGGCATAACACAATCCCAGCCTCAATGCCGCCAGGCCCCAGGCTTTCGACAAGGTCTGCATCACAATTAAATTAGGATATTCGGTTAGCTCCTGTATAAATGATTTTTGCTTTGAGTAATTGATATATGCTTCATCAATGACAATGATGCCTTGAAAGTTATTTAGGATCATCTCCACATCTTCCCTGCGCATGTTATTGCCTGTTGGATTATTAGGACTGCAAATAAATATTAATTTACTATGGACATCAACTGCGGCAAGTATTCCTTCTACATCCAGTTGAAAATCATGGGTAAGGTTAACTTTTTTTATCTCGACATCGTTGATATCGCCACTCACTTCATACATACCATAAGTAGGCGGACAAACGATTACATTATCTTTTGCAGGTTCACAAAATATGCGGTAGGCAAGGTCAATCACTTCATCACTGCCGTTACCGATGAAAATATTTTCAGCAGGAACTCCTTTAATTCGTGCCAGTTGAAATTTTAACTGCCATTGCAGCGGATCGGGATACCGGTTAAATTTTTCAGGCAACGGTGAACCAAAAGCGTTCTCGTTGGCATCTAAAAACACTGATGCCTTTCCTGTAAATTCATGCCTTGCCGATGAATAAGGTTTTAAGATTTTGATATTATCCCTGACTAGTTTATTTAAATTAAACATACTTTTTACAATAGAAGTTAGGAAGAAGGATTGAGCATTTTTTGATAATGAAACCCTATAACTTTATATCCCTGGTTTATCCAAAATTTTTGCCCGCCATTATTTGACACATAACAATTCAATTCGGAAGCAATACAGTTTTGTGAAATCGCATATTCATAAATCCATTTCATCAGCGCTTCACCCACACCAGAGCTACGATACTCGGGATCAATAATCACATTATCCGGTTCAATATGTTTACCTACATAATACTTTGTCATTATCCACAATCCGGAAATGCCAATCATTTTTTCCTCATCAAAAATACCTACACATTTATAGCCTTGTGTGAACATTTCGGTCAGCCTGCTTTCCAGTGTATCTTCTGCTATGTTTTTCCCTAGCAACAAAAGAAATGGAATGATGTCTGATTTGTTTGTTTCATTTAATAATTTAAAAGAAAGCATACTGCTGATTTTTATTTTCCCTTTACAATTGTGGCAATCTTTTCAATCTGATACTAACAGCATTCTTATGTGCATCCAGGCCTTCAGCAGCAGCCATCACTTCAACCGCTTTGCCAATATTCTCTATCCCGGTTTCGGTTACTTGTTGAAAGGTTATCTTCTTAACAAAACTATCCAGCGAAACCCCACTGTAAGCTTTGGCATAACCATTAGTGGGCAAGGTGTGATTGGTGCCTGAAG
>JBGSIG010000438.1:0-2684 GCA_041742655.1 Ferruginibacter sp.
AACTGGCTTCCCTTGTACAATGAACAAACATTAAAAGATAAATTTCAGCAAATAAGATTTGATATTGCTGCTCAAAAAATATGCAACCGAAACCCCTTTTCGTTGCCTCAACGATTGTGGGAATACCTGTTGCTTCAATCCGGCATAAATCCAGATATACGTTGGGCCGACCTTCCTGCAAAGGAACAGAATAAGCTCATCAAAAATCTATGTACCCAGGAATTTGCTGTAAATGGTAAAACAACTTTTAAAGAAGAATTTGTAACTGCCGGGGGCGTTGTATTAGATGAAATAGATTACAATACGATGGAAAGTAAAATTAATGCTAATCTTTTTTTCTGCGGTGAAGTAACCAATACTGATGGTATAACAGGAGGCTTTAACTTTCAAAATGCATGGACAACGGGTTTTACAGCGGCGAAAGCTATTGCCTCAAAGTAGCCGTTGCCAAGCCGATGCCGGCATTTTAAACTCGATTCTCGTTAGGTGGGTGCACTAATTTATTCCGCATGTCTGTGCATCCAGTCTTTTTCTTTCGCATCACCAGTAGCAATAATCAACGCTGTAAAAAATAGTATTAATATTTGCGCTATCCAGGTATACTGGGAATTGTTCTGGTAGGTCAACAGGAAACTTTTTTGCACACCAAATAATTTTAAAGTAGATATAATCATAGTGCAAACACAAAGCAAACTTCCGGTTATAAGAAATACCCTGGCAATAACTGCAGCCGTTTTACTTTTAGATAGTGGAATTTTTTTATGAAGGTAATAGTAGCCTGCAAAGAAAATAATGTAAGGGATTATGGTAACGATGAAATTAAAAAAACTGTCAAAACCGGGAATGTAAAATAAGGTTACCGAAAACAATTTAAGCAGGTAAAAAACCACAATGAGCAAAACTAAAAAACTAACAAATCCTGCAAAAAGCAAGGCCATCAGGTTGAAATATTTATTAAAATTATTCATTCGATAAAGGTACTTTGTTTTTGGCCAAACCGAAGTCATGTCATCGCTATTATTTCGTGAACCTATGAAAGCGGATACCCGCTATCGCAAATATCCTGTTCAATCTTTCATTTGAAATAAATGACAATATTGTTGATATGTTAATGGTTTTAATGTAGCAATTGTACCTGGCAAAAAAAAAATCCCAATGCTTTCGCAATGGGATTTTATACATTTATTTACAAAAGATTATTCTGGTGTAGGTTCTTCCTTTACATCAGCTTCCGGTGCTGCTTTAGCTTCAGCCTTCACCTCCGCTTCCGGTGCTACCTTAACTTCTGCTTTTACTTTTGCTTCTTTTTTTATCTCAGCTTTTGGTTCTTCTGTTACCTCTTCTTTTGTTTCTTCTACCACTACTGTTTTGTCTACCGCTGCATTGTCCATTTTAGCTTTCAATCCGGCCAATACACCTAAATCACCCAAGGTTGATTTCTCAACTTTACTTTGTAGATTTTTTACAGCCTTCTTGGTCACTTCTGCATCGGCTTTCTTTTCTTTAAATTCAGCTTGTTTTACATCTTCAATAGCTTGTTCCCAAAGGCGGGTATGGCTAAGAACAATGCGCTTATCGTTGCGGTCAAATTCAATCACCATAAACTGGGCAATCTCATCAGCACCGATACTCTTACCATCTTCCTTTGCAAGGTGACGGTTAGGCGCAAATCCTTCCAGGCCGTATGGCAATTGAACCACTGCCCCTTTATCATCTTTTTTGGTAACGGTACCTTCATGAGTTGTTCCTACTGCGAAAGTTTCTTCCAGGGAATTCCATGGATCTTCTTCAATTTGTTTATGTCCTAATTGAAGTTTGCGTCCGTCTTTATCAATGTTCATAATTATTACATCGATAGAAGCACCAACCTTAGTGTACTCGTTAGGGTTATTAAACCGCTTTAACCAGCTTAAATCGCTGATGTGAATCATTCCGCCAATACCTGTTGCCATTTCAATAAATACACCGTAAGGAGTAATGTTCTTAACAATCCCGGTGTGCTTGCTTCCTTCAGGGAACTTAACATCAATTTCGCTCCACGGATCGTTCGCCATTTGTTTAATTGAAAGGCTCATCTTACGGGTGTCCTTATCTAACGTAACAATTTTAGCTTCATATTCATCATTCAATTTAAAGAATTCTTTTGCATTGATAGGAGTGTTAGCCCATGTAATTTCACTTACGTGTACCAATCCTTCCACGCCCGGCATAATTTCGAGGAAAGCACCGTAGTCTTCAATATTTACCACTTTACCTTTCACAACTTCACCTTCTTTAATTGTCTCGCTAAGGGTATCCCAAGGGTGAGGGGTCAATTGTTTTAAACCAAGGCTGATACGTTTTTTATCATCGTCAAAATCCAATACCACTACGTTCAGTTTCTGATCCATCTTCAACACTTCGGTAGGATGGTTGATACGTCCCCATGAAATATCGGTAATGTATAACAGGCCATCTAAGCCACCAAGGTCAAGAAACGCACCAAAGTCGGTGATGTTTTTGATAGTACCTTCCAATACCTGGCCTTTTTCTAATTTGCCAATAATTTCAGCACGTTGCGCTTCAATATCACTTTCAATAAGTGCTTTGTGAGATACAACAGCATTCTTAATGGTTTCATTAATTTTAACCACTTTAAATTCCATTGTTTTACCCACAAACTGATCGTAATCAGTAACTGGTTT
>JBGSIG010000439.1:0-3587 GCA_041742655.1 Ferruginibacter sp.
TGCCTTTGCTTTGTTTACAATACTACAAGCTGTTTCATCAACTGCATAATATTCTGCGTCCATTTTGTGTTTACTCAAATCTTCTACTTCTATCGGGCGAAAAGTACCAAGGCCGGTGTGCAAAGTAATTTCAGCAAAACGAAGTCCTTTAATTTCTAACCTCTTTATCAATTCCTTACTATAATGCAAACCTGCAGTAGGGGCGGCTACAGCGCCTTCATGCTTTGCATATACAGTTTGGTAACGCTCTTTATCTTCTTCATCCGGCTTGCGCTTAATGTATTTTGGCAATGGCGTTTCTCCCATAAAATCCAGCATCACTCTAAATTCTTCTTCTGTACCATCCCATAAAAAACGAATAGTGCGGCCACGGCTGGTGGTGTTGTCTATTACTTCTGCAACCAACTCATCATTTTCTCCAAAATATAATTTATTGCCCACACGAATTTTACGTGCCGGGTCAACAATTACATCCCATAAACGGTTAGGTTTATTTAATTCCCTTAATAAAAACACTTCTATTTTAGCACCTGTTTTTTCTTTTCGTCCGTACATGCGGGCCGGAAAAACTTTGGTGTTGTTTACCACCATCACGTCTTTGTCGTCAAAATAGTCAATAATGTCGCGGAAGTTCCTGTTTTCTATTTCACCGGTTTTGCGGTGTATCACCATCATTCGGCTGTCTTCTCTTCGTTTGGTAGGGTTTTGGGCGATAAGATTTAGAGGAAGGTCGAATCGGAACTGACTTAATTTCATGTGTATCAATAAGTTTTTTAATGATAATCAGACCTTGTACTGCAGTTTATTACAGAGATATGTAGCCTAGTTAATGGCACTTATCATGTTACGGCATGATTTTTAAGACGGCAAAGGTAATATATTGTAATCAATATTAATGACTAAATTAAAATGGTCGTTTCTCACCTGAATATTCTGCCAGAAAAGGCTGTACTCTGTCAGCGCAACTTATAATTTAAATTAAATGACTATCCGTAATTAGTTGCAAACGGAATATCAACTCGGAACAAAATATTTTTTGCTTCAATCTTTAAGTTCCTTCTCCTTTGGAGAAAGCCTGTCCCGAAAAAATCGGGAGGTTGGGAGGAGGTCACGGGACCACAATTTTAATGAAAGCTACATATTTTTTAAAGTTGCTCTCAAGTGCGGATAGTCATATTAAATTGCTCATTATCATCTGAGGCACTCACTAAAAATCTATAAAATGCGTTAAATAGTTGCAGTATTTTTTGTGGTATGTTTACTTATTTGCATCTTTATAGCATACCCGGTATTTAACAGATAATTTATGTGGATAAAAAGCAGCAAGTTAATAGTTATGATAGTTTTGGTGCTGTCATTTGTTAAGGCTGAGAGTCAGCAAAGCACTTCCAATAAATACCCAAGTCTATTCTGGGAAATCTCAGGTAACGGCTTAACAAAGCCCTCTTATCTTTTCGGTACAATGCACGTTAGCAATAAAATGGTATTTCATTTAAGTGATTCTTTTTATAATGCCATGAAAAGTGTGGATGCTGTAGCACTGGAACTGAATCCCGATGTTTGGCAGGGGCAAATGGTTAGCATGGAAAGGCTGAAACTTAATTATGCCAATTTTGTAAATGCCGCAGGCAATGATTTCCTTACTGAAAATTCTTTTCGTATAAGCTCCTACGATGATGAACTGAAAGCGGCACTTGGCACCGAGCCTGCCGTTGTAAATAATTTACTCTACCGTAGTTTTAAAGCAAAGGAAGATTTTGAAGAAGATACTTTTTTAGATATGTATATTTTTCAAACAGGCAAAAAGCTTGGTAAAAGATCGGCAGGGGTAGAAGATTTTTATGAAACAGAAAAAATTGTATTGCAGGCATACGCTGATATGGCAACTGAAAAAAAGAAAAAAAAGATAGATACTGATGGAGAATCTATGCGGGAAATAACAAAGAAAATGCAAGAAGCATATCGCCGCGGAGATTTAGACCTGATGGATTCTTTAGATTATATGACAGAAAGATCGGAAGCTTTCAGGGAAAAATTTTTGTACAAGCGAAACGAAATACAGGCAAATTCCATTGACACCATCTTAAGAAAAAGCAGCCTGTTTGTTGGGGTAGGTGCGGCCCATTTACCGGGTGCAAGGGGTGTAATAGAATTACTCCGGAAGAAAGGGTATACGCTTCGCCCGATAAAGATGACAAACAGGGATGCTGCTGCAAAAGAAGAAACGGACAAATTAAAAGTGCCTGTAATTTTTACAGGGCAGCAGGCAGATGATGGTTTTTACAGCGTTGACATGCCGGGGCCTTTGTTTAAATTGACCGATGAAAGCCAGCGTCTGGACAGACGACAATATTCCGACATGAATAATGGTAGCTATTATCTTGTTACCCGGGTGAAAACGCATGCTGCATTTTTGGGCCAAACTGAGCAAATGGTGATGAAGAAAGTTGACAGTATGCTCTATGAAAATATACCCGGTAAAATAATTGAGAAAATTATTATTGAAAAGAACGGGTATAAAGGTTACGGCATTACCAATAGAACCCGAACAGGAAACCTGCAGCGCTATAATATTTTCATCACCCCTTTCGAAGTGATAATATTTAAGATGAGTGGTAAAGAAAACTATGTAAGAGGCAAGGAATCGGAACGCTTTTTTACTTCTATACGACTGAGGGAAGTTGATAGATCAGGCAATATTTTTGAATCAAAACAAACAGGTTTCGAGATAAATTTGCCCGGCTCGGCCAAAGAAGGTGTTGACCGGAACACATCTGACGGCATTGACAGGTGGGAATATGAAGCAATCGATACAGCATCGGGAGATGCTTACCTTATTCTTAAAAAGAGTGTTTACAATTTTAAATTTTTAGAAGAAGATAGTTTTGATCTTAAACTAATAGAAGAATCTTTTAGGTCGCCCGATTTTTTTGATCGCCAATTGCAGCGCAAATTATCATCTTTTGAGGGTTATACCTGCCTTGATGTAAAAGAAAAAATGAAGGATGGCAGTTTTGTAACAGCCCGGTTTATTATTAAAGGGCCGCAATACTATGCAATTGCTGTACGAAGTAAAAATGCACATAACGATTTTAATGAATATTTTAATTCCTTTCGTTTTACGCAGTATAAATATTCCGGCAATAAATTATATACTGACAGCTTCATGCACTTTACTGTGGCGACCCCTGTAAAGCCTGAGTTGAATGACGACTATCGTACAACACTTGAAAAGGTTACAAAGGAAATAGCCGTCAACAAAGCCTATTCTACTTACCGAAGCTATTGGCCAAAAAGCCGCAATGCCATATTTAAGAGTGATTCAACGGGTGAGCTGGTAAGTATCAGTATACAGCAGTATCCGCAATATTATTATGTAAAAGATTCTTCCAAATTCTGGATAAAAGAGTGGAATGATTATGTTGAGAAAAACAGGCTTTTCATTTATAGCAAAGACTCTTTTCTTTTAGTGGGAGACGTTCGGGGATTTAAATTTACTTTAAAAGATTCTGCATCGTCAAGAACCATTGAAAGGATGAGCGTGCTGAAAGATAATTATATGTTTAGCCTTGTAACAATGGGCGATA
>JBGSIG010000440.1:0-7308 GCA_041742655.1 Ferruginibacter sp.
GGAAACAGCAGGGTTGAAAATGTGTCCCTTGAAAGAGATGTTCGTAAAAACTTTTTTGGCCTTATTTGGAAAACTATTCAAAAGGCTCTTATGAAAACTGTGAGTTAAACCATGGTTAACAATCAATGAGACTATGAAAAAAATAATCGCAACATCTTGCATTCTTTTGACAGTGCTTGCATTTCAATCCTGTGATGGCGGCACCTCAATTGAAAATAGTTCCGATACGGCAAAAAGTGTAAATATCTTGAGTGACACAGCATTAATAATAGAGTCCACTGACAGTGCTTTTATTAAGTCTACCGGAGTTGATAAATACGATGAAAACTTTGCCACAGAAGCCGCCAACGGCAGTATGACTGAAATTGCTCTTAGTAAATTGGTGAAAAAAAAGGGTACGGGTAAAGTCATAAAAGATTATGCCATCATGATCATTCAGGATCACGGTGATGCACTCAATAAATTAAAAATGATTGCAGTTGCAGAAAAAATCATTTTGCCTGAAACAGTAACTGACCTTTCAAAAAAAATCATTGATTCACTTTCCAAAAAGAAGGGGATAAATTTTAATAAAGAATATATTACCACTATTATTAGTGATCATAAAATAGCGATTGATTTGTTTACAGCAGCAAGCAAGGAATGCAAAGATTCATCACTTAAAAATTATGCAGTGCAGACTTTACCCGCTCTAAAAAGACATCTTGATTATATTGAGAAGATTAGTGACAAAAAATAAAATGGAAAAATATTCAGTGGTATGATTATTGGAAAGAAGTAAGAACACACATTTGATTTTCATTTACTAACCATTAAATTAAAAGCCATGGCTAAATCTTCAAAAGCGGCAAAGAAAAAAACTGCAAAAGTTCCCGCTAAAAAAGCGGCACCTAAGGCAGCTAAAAAAACTGTAAAAAAGGCTGTGCCGAAAAAGAGCGTATCAAAAAAAATCGCTTCAAAAAAGTCTGCACCAAAAAAAGTTGCGGTAAAAAAATCAGCAACAAAAGCTACAACCAAAAAAGCAGCCCCTTCAAAAAAAGTAGTAGTTAAAAAAGTTGCTGTTAAAAAGGCAAATAAAAAACCGGCAGCAAAAGTTGCGTCTAATAAAACAAGCCCTTCAAAAAAAGTAGCAGCGAAAAAAGCTGGAGTAAAAAACGCAACTACTTCAAAAAAAGAGTTGGCAGAAAAAATCAACATCGAAGAAAAACCAATTGAACAGGCGCCAGTATTCCATCCTCCTGTTGAAGAAAGGCCGCCGCTATTTCCATCTGCAATGCAAGATCCCATGATGCAGGTTGATAAGAAACTTTTAAAAAAAATCACCACTAAACGTGACCCACAGCACAATCTTCAGCTTTCGTCGCGGAGTAAAGGTTCTATTAAGCCCGCAGGAAAAAAGCCGTTGTTTAACAGGTAAGTACAATTCTTCTGCATATACAAGCGGGCCATCTATGCTACTTACGGTAGTATTGTGAAAACGTAAGGGAAAATTGGCTGAAATAAATTCAGCCAATTTTTTTGCCCGTGGATACTTAAACCAGACATATTCACTCCCTTTTTCAACAGCTATTACCTTTTACCAGCCAACCTGCTGAACCCGCGCATTTCAATTTGCAACATCGTTTAAATACTTATACTACCGCTGATACCGCTAATTTGCCATCCACCAAATCTTAACATACCATTCGTATCAGCTTTTTTACCGTTTGTGAAAGTTTGAGTCCCGTTTATATCGATTTTATATCGACTATATCAACCCAGTATATATCTTTACGCCATCAAATTAAAAACGGAGGAAATCTCCAAACATTATGTACAAAAAATTTCTGGAACAGCTTTTTACCCTGGTACGCCAGAGGGAAAATCCACCGGAAATCTCCAGCCTGTAAACTTCCTCAAACAGTAAAGATTTAAGCGGCTTGATTTAACCTTCAAACCTGCTAAAGGCAACAGTATTTGTTCCCAAACTTATTAACATCTATAAAGATGAAATCAATTAAACTGGTAGTAACCGGTATCGCTATAGCTATGTGCGTGCTACTGGCGGCATCCAAAAATACAACCGACACAATCCACGGGCAACCGCACAACAAAACAAATGTGCAGGCAGCTACAACCGTACAAAATGCCGGCGATGCTGAACTATCTGTTCATGGTTTCTTCATCCCGATGCGTATGAGCCGGTACTAAATTTTTTCAGACGGCAATAAAGGCTTAAAAAAAATATGACGAATTTTATACAGGCCATTGTATGCCCAATAAACAAATAAACCACTCTAATTAACCAATTAAAAAAAACAACTATGGCAAATTTTGGTAAAAAATTTCTTTCCGCATTTGTGGAAGTAACGGACGAAAAAAAGCCTGTTATGATGCCGGAAGAAATACAACAATATTCCACACCGGCAGCAACTCCAAACCAATTACCGACCGGCGCAATTGAAAAGTTCAACAAGTATTTTGACGGACTGTTCAGTGAAGCAAACCTGCCAGGACCCGATTACTACGAGTTCGCAAAAATGACAGCAGCTATGATAGCAATTGCAGATGAAAAAGCCAGGTATAGTGCAGCTTTTGCGGGGTTGAGTGTGCAGGGTTTAGACAAAAATAAACTACTGAACACGGCTGCTGAGTACTTAAAAATACTGGAAACAGATGCGGCCAATTTTAACTCAACTGTAGATGCAGCACTCAATGAAAAAGTGCAAGCAAAGGAACAGGAAATTAACAGCAAACAGCATCGGATAGAACAGTTGAGCAGGGAAATCAGCGATCTGCAAAATCAAATACAACTATTGCAGATCGAAGTAAAAGAAAACGAAGAAAAGATTGAGAGCAATACCGGCGGCTACAAAATAGCCTCCGAAAAAATGAAGCAGCAGATACTGGGGGACATTGAAAAGATAAAACAACACGTAGGGTGAATGGTCAATGGTGTCCCGATAGCTATCGGGAGGTGAGTGGTGAGTGATGAGTGATGTTCTGCAATTTGTAATGAAAATTAAACAAACAAAAAAGAAACAACAATTATAACAACTAAACCAAACAAGATGATTAACGCAATTAAACAAACTAAAAAACCGGGGTGGTTTGCTGAGCCAAAAAATGTAGCAACCACCGTGATCGGGGTATCGCTGTTCGCCGGACTGGCGTATGGCTTTCTAACATTCGTGTTGCCGTGGCTGGTAACTGTAACCTGGAATATGGTAAACCTGGTAATTGGCGGCGCAGTGCTGGCCTTTTTACTCATGATTGTTACCAACAAAAAGTTCTGGCGGGCACTGAGGTATTTCTCTGAGTTCATTGCCAACTATACGGTTGGTTTGGCCATCGAGTTAAACCCCTTCAACATCCTCGAATTAAAAATTGAGCAGGGCTACAAAGACAGGAACACACTGTACCAGCAATCTGCAAAATTAAAAGGTAAGCAGAGCGAACTGAGGGATAAACTGGGCGACAAAGAAAAAGAGTTGCAGATAAATGTGCTGAAAGTAAAAATTCTGCAGCAGGAAAACAATCAATCAAAGCAAATTGATTTGTATGCCAATAATGTGCTGCGTTGCAAAGACTACATCAACAATGTAACTCCGATTGTAGGCGATCTGAACAAGCTCATCAAATTCTCTGATACCGCTTATGAAGAAAGCGGGATCATGCTGGAAGATGCAAAGCTTGATTTGGAAGCAAAGAAGGATTTGTACTACTCAGTTACCACCGGCCTGTCTGCGGTAACCAGCGCCATGAAAGCATTTAAAGGCGATGATGAATTGAACCAGGATGCAGAAAAAGCACTGGCAATATTGAAACAGCAGATTGGTGAAAAGATAGGCCACATTAAAAGTGCCATCGATGTTACCAGCAGGTTTATGGATGATAAGGTTTTGGAAGACAAAGCAAAGTCTGCACAGGCCATTGAACTCATCAACCGCTTCGATTTGAATTCCGATTTCAACTACACCAACAATGCGCTGCAAAACAACAGCAACAGCGGTAGGCTGAAAGATGTGAACGTTACAGACCGGTATCGGGGGCTGTTGGATTAAATAAAATGTCAATGGTGAATGGTGAATGGTGAATTGAATCTGTCGCTGAAACCTACACCCTTAGAACTTACAACCTAAAACTCAAAAACTTAAAACTTAATTAATCACAACGATAAAACATACAACTATGGCACTCAAATTAAAACCAGCCGGAAAATTATTCATCATTGCAGCAATCGTGACTGCAGGTATATTCAGTGTAAGATGGTATCAAAGCCGTCCGAAAGAAGTGAGCCAATCGGTAGACCTGGGCAAGGTAACCCTGCCCGATGCACCGGAAGCCTCTTTAAGCGACAATGCAGTATTACTGCCATTGCCATCTGCTGACAAAGCCGTAAATGGCGGTACACAAATCAACTGGGAACGCATGGCATGGAATAGCCAGTTCTCCGGAATGTATGCTAACGGTGGCGTACGCACGACAAAAAATTCACTGTTCGACGTTGCTCACCTGGATATAACTTATGTACGCCAGGACGATTGTAACAGGCAGATGGCAGACCTCGTAAAATTTGCCAGCGATTACAAAACAAATCCCAACACGCCGGGCGTGTTGATCACTTTTATGGGTGATGGTATGCCGGCCTTTATGACCAGCCTTGCAAAAGAACTGGAGCCATTGGGCGCAGAATACCAACCGATCATCATACCGGTATCACACGGTAAATCTTTTGGCGAAGACCAGGTGATGGCACCTGCTTCATGGAAGGCTGATCCTAAAAATGCGATCGGTAAATGCGTGGCCGGTGTGTTGCGTGATGGCGACATCAACATTCTGCTGAAATGGGCCGGTGACAACGGGCTTAAAGTAAACCCCGATGAAACCACTTATGACGCAGCAGCCATCAACATCATTGCTGCAAACGATTTCCTGGATGCACCTAACAAGTACATCACAGGATATAGTGAAAAAAGAAAAGTGGTGGAGAATGGAAAAACAACCGGCCGTGATACAACTGTGGGTGTAGATGGCGTGGCCACCTGGACACCCGGCGACGTAAACATTGCCACAAAAAAAGGTGGACTGGTAACCATTGCAAACACTAAGCAATACGCATCACAAATGCCCAACCAAACCATCGCCATTAAAAAATGGGCAAACGATCACAGAACAGATATTGAAAACATGATCATTGCCCTTGCACAGGCGGGAGACCAGGTACGTTCGTTCAACGAAGCAAAAGCATTTGCTGCTAAAGTGAGTGCTGATGTGTACCAGGAAAAAGATGCAGCCTATTGGTTGAAGTATTATAATGGTGTGGTGGAAAGAGACCTGCAGGGAAAACAAGTGAACCTAGGTGGTAGCACCGTATTCAACCTTGCAGACATGGCCAATACTTTTGGTTTGGGCGATGACAGGGTGGATCGTTATAAAGCTGTGTACAACACATTCGGCAACCTGATGGTTAAAATGTATCCATCGTTGATGCCCACATTTTTGCCTTATGAAAAGGCAGTTGACAAAAGCTTTTTGTTGAGCGTAATATCCAATCACCCCGAACTATTGCAGGGCAAGGCCATGCAGACAAACTACGCCAATAAAATTACTTCGGCTGTATCATCAAAGAGTTACAGCATTGAGTTTGAAACCGGTTCTGCTAACATCAAAACCGCTTCTTACAAATTGCTGGATGAAATTTTTGAATCAGCAGTGGTGGCAGAAGGATTGAAGATCGGCGTGTACGGCCATACTGATAACAGTGGTTCTGATGCAGTGAACATACCGCTTTCTGAAAAGAGAGCGCAGGCCGTTGAAGCCTACCTGTTGAAGAAAGGCCTGCAAACAAACCGTGTAGAAGCGAAAGGATTTGGCAGCGCCAAACCAATTGCTGACAACAGCAGCTACGAAGGCAAAAGCAAAAACCGCCGGGTGGAAATTGTGTTGGGCGAGTAAAACCCGCCGCTCCGCCGCGGCGGAGAGCAAGAAAGGTGATCGAAAGGTCATCTTTCTTTCTTAAAACTTTTTTTGATCCAAACCTTTCGAGAACTAATAAACATTGTTTCGGACTTATCAAAAAGGATGAACAAGATGCATTGAAGGATATGTAAGATCAGTTGCTCTCCATTTTCTTTTTTGTCTTGATACAAAAAAGAAACAAAAAAGATCAAGGCTGCGAAAAAATAGCTAAAAATTTATAAGGATGGCTAAAATGAAATTAAGTTCGATCATTTGTAAGTAACCAAACTTTTGTGCGACTTACCGGCTAACAATAAGGCCGAACCTTAGTAACACTATTTCATTTTTTAACGCCAGCCTTATAAATTTTCTTAACGCCATTTTTTCGAGGCCGCAGAAGCAGCTCGAATGACATACCAACTAACAGCACAATATTGAGCCGGCAGTTAACCTATTTCATCACCAGTAACTGAATAAGCCGCCTCTTTTGGTGCGGTCACGACGAAGTCGGGATTTAAAAAAATGCGCAGCTTATTTTTTTAAAAGCAGCAAAAGCAGCGGCGTTTCAGTTACGCAGCCCGCCGGCTGTGGAGGCAAAAACAACAAATTGAAAAGAATTTGAGCAACAGATTGAATCAACAAAAGCATTTAAACAAACAGCAACAATAAAACACAGTTTAAATTAAATGAACCATTGACCTCCCGATAGCTATCGGGACACAAAAAACCACTACAACAATGAAAAATATTTTTACCCCATTCGAAAAACTCAGCAAACAAAACGTCATCATCATGATCGCGTTACAAGTGCTGATTACTTTACTAGTATGGCATACCACGTCCAACGGTTTAATACCAAAGCCCGGCCAGGTAGCAGAAGCTTTCTGCAAACTTCTCGGCACAAAATTACTGTTGGACAATATGCTGGTAAGCCTTGTGCTTACGCTGAAGGCCATGTTGTACTCCATCATCATCACATTGTTTTTCGCATATGCGTCGGTGATACCTTTTTTTAAAAGCATCGCACAGTTCATTGTGAAGTGCCGGTACTTAACCTTAACAGGCCTGATATTTATTTTCACACTGCTCACCAAAGACGGCAGCCAGTTAAAATTATCTCTGCTCATTTTTGGTATCGTGCCCTTTTTTACTACTTCGTTTTTAGCCGTGATACTAAACATCGATAAGCAGGAATATGAATTGTGCAAAACGCTTGGGTACAACAACTGGCAAACACTCTACGAAGTAATCATCGTAGGCAAGGCCGACCAGGTGTTTGAAATACTACGGCAAAACTTTGCCATCAGCTGGCTGATGATAACGATGGTAGAAGGATTAAGCATGAGCGAAGGCGGCATCGGCTCGCTG
>JBGSIG010000441.1:0-5310 GCA_041742655.1 Ferruginibacter sp.
TTAACGGATTTACTTATTACGGAACCGGGGCAACGTTCAATAATATTGCAATAACGGCCCTTTCAACAGCAAGGATGTACTAAACAATAAATTTTATAAAATGAAAATAACAATAATCTTAGCGAGTATTTTACTGTTCAATTCCTTTAGTAGTATTTATGATATTCAAATAACTACTATTGATGGTAAACAGGTTGATCTTGATGTTTATAAAGGAAAAAAAATAATAGTGACAGCATTTGATGCCCTGAATCCGGATACGGAACAACTTACTTTTTTAGATTCCCTGCAAACAACAGATAAGAATATTACCATCATCGCAGTTCCTGCATTGGATTTCTCAGCGAGTAAATTCATGCCAGACCTGGCTAAATTGAGAGATTCATTGAATTTACATTTTATTATAACAAACCCGGCACTTGTAAAAAGAAATGCTACACAATCTCCACTCTTTAAATTTTTAACAAGTGTAGATGAGAACGGTCATTTTAATGTAGATGTGGAAGAACCCGATCAATTGTATTTTATTGATACCAGCGGCATCCTGTATAGCATTTTAAAAAAGGAAACGCCGCATAATATCGTTGATGATGTAAGGCTTCAACCGTAAACAACATACAAGAGTTTTTAAAAGAAGTGTTATACCTAACCTTTAGACTATGCAAAATAAATTAATAAAAAACACAGCAATAATAATAGTCCTGCTATTATTTGTTGACCACTTCACTGCCTTTTGTCAACCACGAACAGTGCCTACAGCTTATACAGCGGGCATCAGTGTAAGCTATGTTCGCACATGGGATGCATCATCTCCGGAAACGAATCCAAATAATATTACAACATCTTCTGCGGTAAGGCAATTTAAAATGTCTACAACCTATGTGGATGGATTGGGTAGGCCAATAGAATCAGTAACGAAGCAAGGTTCACTGAAAACAGGGGTAGCAGCGGTGGACATGGTTAGTGCGATGGAGTATGACCAATATGGCAGAGAAATTTATAAAGATTTACCTTTTAGCGCCAACAATACCAATGGCAATACATCTATTTCCGATGGACTATTTAAGCTTAACCCATTTCAGGAACAAGCCTATTTTTATAATGATGCAAATGCTACCAACCCGATTGCTGGCCAGGGTGAAACATATTATTACGCCCAATCTAATATCGAACCCTCTCCCTTAAACAGAGTTGTTAAAAATCTTGCTGCCGGCAATAGCTGGGTGGCAGCGAATAGGGGAATTGACAACAATTACTGGTTAAATACAGCAATAGACGCGGTGAGGATTTGGACTGTAACCAACGTTGCAGAGGGTAGCTTTAGTACTTATGCAAGCGGGGGTTACTATGCAGCCGGGTTATTGCTTAAAAATGTTTCGCTCGACGAAAACCAGAAACAGGTGATAGAATTTAAAGATAAAGAGGGGAAAGTAATTTTAAAGAAGGTACAATTAACGGCAACCGCCGATGTTGGTTTGGGAAAAGACCATACGGGTTGGTTATGCACTTATTATATTTATGATATAATGAACAACCTAAGTTGCGTTATCCAGCCAAGAGGGGTTGAGCTTATTTCAACATCCTGGATTCTTACCGATCCTACGATTCTTGCTGAGCAATGCTTCCGGTACGAATATGATAAACGAAATCGGATGATCATAAAGAAAGTTCCCGGTGCAACCGAAGTGTATATGGTGTATGATGCCAGGGACAGATTGGTAATGACACAGGATGCTAATTTGCGTGCAATTAATAAATGGATGATTACTTTATATGATAATTTAAATCGCCCGATCCAAACGGGATTGCTACTAAATACTTTCAACGGTACGGGTCTTAGTTTCACATCCCACCTCACCGCAGCATACAACAGTACCGGCTATCCGTTTACTACTGCTAGCACACCTTCTACTACTTACTGGGAATATCTGACCAAAAGCGGGTACGATGATTATAGTTCCATTCCTCCAGCAAGCGGCTTAAACAATTCTATCGATGCGACTTATCTTACGTCAACTTATGGGTATAATAGTGCTTATAATACAGCTCCTGATTATCCCCAACAGATTCCTTTAACCGCATCGGCACAAACAAAAGGCTTAGCTACATGGACCGAAACAAAAATATTAAGCAATACCTCTTATGTGTATTCAGTAATGCTATATGATGATAGAGGAAGGGTTGTTCAGGTGAAAAGCAAAAATATCACAACGGGAACAGATATTAATACCACCCAGTATAGTTTTGCAGGCCAGCCGTTGGTGATAGTGCAAAAGCAGGAGAAAGCAGGCGCCCCCGCACAGACGAGTGTAGTAGTAACCCAGCTAACCTATGATGACCTGAATCGGGTAACCAAAACAGAAAAAAAATTAAGCAATACACTGGTAAACAGTGGCACCATGCCCACAGCATATACTACTACCGCAACAATGGAATATGATGCACTAGGACAATTAAAAAAGAAACTGGTCGGCAGTAAAAAAGACCCTGCAACGGGTAACTATTATACCACAAGACAACCTCTACAGGAACTGGTGTATGATTATAATATCCGTGGCTGGCTGTTGGGTATGAACAGGGATTACATGCTGACAGAGGGTCAAACCAGCGATGGAAAATATTTTGGATTTGAACTGGGCTATGATAAAGCCAGCACCAAATCGGGAAGAAGTTTTGTAAGTGCACTGCAGTATAACGGCAATATTACCGGCATGGTGTGGAAAAGCGATGGCGATGATATCAGGAGAAAATATGACTTTAGCTATGATGCCGTAAACCGGTTGATGAAAGGAGATTTTGAACAACAGAACGGAGATGACCATGTATGGAATAGTACCCAGATGAATTATAGCATGAAGATGGGCGATGGTACCACGGCCACCAACGCCTACGATGCCAACGGCAATATAAAAGCCATGACACAGTATGGTTTTAAATTAGGCACACCTTCCACTACACCCATTGATAATCTTACCTACAACTACACATTAAACACCAATAAATTATTGCAGGTAACCGATGCCAATAATGACAACACCAGCAAACTCGGAGATTTTAAATACGATGCCGCCACCAAAACAGCTACCGATTATACCTATGATGTAAATGGCAACCTTAAATTAGACAATAATAAAAAGATCAGCAGCATCACGTATAACCATTTAAACCTTCCATTGCTTATAACGGTAACGGGTAAAGGCAGTATTGCATACACTTATGATGCCGCAGGCAACAAACAAAAAAAAGTAACCACCGAAACAAATGCAACTGTACCCTATAACGGTACCAATTATACCAGCAATATCACCACGACTACCACCTATCTTGGTGGATCAGTTTTTGAAACTAAATTATACAGCCATGCCTCTTTAACATCACTTAATTACACCGACCGTTTACAATTTATAGCGCAGGAAGAGGGCAGGATACGGTTTAAAACAGAAACCACCACGCTGCAATATGATTATATGCTAAAGGATCACCTGGGCAATGTGCGAATGGTGCTAACAGAAGAACTGCAAACCGACATGTACCCGGCCGCCACCATGGAAACAGCTGCCGCAGCAAATGAAGAATTGTATTATTCCAACCTGCCATCAACAAGAACCACGACACTTCCCGCCGGTTACCCTGCCAATACCCCGGCAGGCAATGCCAAAGTAGCGAAGGTAAGCGCAGCAGCTGGTTCACAAAAGATAGGCCCCGCCATCACCCTAAAAGTAATGGCCGGTGATAAATTTAATTTAACGGTAAACAGCTGGTATAAAAAGAATGGTGTTACCCCCGGTACCCCGGTTAATCCGTTAGCTGATTTATTAACCGCGATGGCAGGTGGTTTTGCTACAGCAGGCGGCAAGTTTACTGCTACAGAAATAACGAACAGCGGTTTACTAAGCCCCAGTACCACGCAGTTTTTAAATACGCAAACAGTAAACAGTGGCGTACCAAAAGCCTACATCAACTGGGTATTATTTGACGAGCAATTTAAATTAGTGACCAGCAGCAGTAATTTTGAACAGGTAGGAGCAGACCAGGTGTACACGACCCATACAAGAAGTAATCTTCCGATAAATAAGAACGGATATTTGTATATTTACGTCAGCAACGAAACACCGAATGTTGATGTGTTCTTTGATAATTTACAGGTAACGCATATTAGAGGGTCTATTATAGAAGAAACGCATTATTATCCGTTCGGATTGACAATGAATGGCATTTCCAGTAAAGGTGCTGGTAAGCTGCAAAACAAATATCAGTACAATGGAAAGGAAAAGGAATCTGGTGAGTTTTTTGATGGAAGCGGTTTAGAAGAATATGATTACGGGGCTAGAATGTATTGTACACAGATAGGGAGATGGAAAAATTTAGATCCATCAGCAGACAAGTATTTGGATTTATCACCCTTTAATTATTGTTATAACAATCCTATTGTTTTCAAAGACCCGGATGGCAAAGACGTAATTATATATAGCAAAGATGGTATAACAGAAATTGCCAGATTTTCCCAAAAAGGCGAATTTATCATGGAAGGAGGAAGAACTCCTGCGGGTATTATTGCTATAAATGCTTATAAGAAAGCTAAAGCATATCTTGAAAAAGGAAATTCTACTGCGTTCTCTAAGTTGGAAAAAATAGATTTAATCACTAAATTAATTATTACAAATGAACGCCTTGATGAAGGACCCAATTATAGAATAGACAAAACGGGAATTGGGAAACCCAATGATGTTAATAAGAATGGGCGTAAAGATGACAATGAAACTTATGCCGAAATACCTAGAGTTGGAAATTACAATGGATATATTAAATGGAATCCAGCACAAGCTTTAGTAGACGAACAAGGTAATGGACATTCGCCGGCCTTGCTTTTGGATCATGAGGCAAATCATGCTTTGCGTGCAGCGTTAAACCTTACAGAGTTTATTAATGATAGAAATGCTCCTAGTCCAATAAAAGGCTATCCCAATATAGATGAAATTAAAGCTATTGCCGCAACTAATTATACTTCAGCATATTTAAATAATGGAGATGGTGGACGAGGTTCGCGAAGTTCTCATGCCGGGATAGAGTGGTTCTATGTATCAGAGGTTACACAATTTAAAGTACAAAGTGAAGTCGAAGGCAAGGACAAAAAATGGACATTATGGGGAGTATATTAAATTTTCCTGCATCGCTAATCCAGTTTTCAAGGGTATGTTTACACTTAATACTGATAAATTTTTTTAGGAATTTAAAATAGTAATAAGGCACTAAATTTCGCTACCTGCTATTTTTTTACAAATTATTGATAGATATAATTAGATATTCTTA
>JBGSIG010000442.1:0-6459 GCA_041742655.1 Ferruginibacter sp.
TGAACTGCTGTTTACTGGAAGAAAAAACTATTACGACAGGATTGTATTAGAAAAGAAATTAAAAGTATTGGATGAAAATAACAAGCTTTTAAAATTTATGATGCTGAGCGCAGAGATAAGGTACAAAAACGGATTGGGAAAAATAAGCGCCTATTATAAAACAAAAGCGGCATTGGCAAACGTGGAGAATTTACAACTCATGTTAAGAAATGAAATGGTGCAGAAACGAATAATCATCAATACCGTAATGAACAGAAGTACGGGAGAAGCATTTTTAGTTGATACAAATTATGTATGGTACAACTTTAACAGGGCTATGTTTGATTCGGTGTCTTTAATGAATCAACTGAGCGATGTAAAAGTGATTGACAGAAGTATTGAAGTTAATGAACTTGAGCGTACAGCACAACTGGCAAAGCTAAAACCTGAATTTGGCTTTCAATACAACAATATGGTAGGCTGGGCACAACAACCCGTAATGTTCACTGCAATGGCAATGATGAAATTACCATTGGCAAAATGGTCTTCTAAGATGAGTAAAGCTAAGGCTGAAAGTATACTGTGGCAAAATGAAGCTTTAAAGAATCAGCAACAGATGATAATCAATGAAGCAACAGGAATGGCCAACAGTAGTTACACAGCATTGGAATTAAAAAAGAAGCAGATGAAATTATACGAGGAGCAAATCATCCCTGCATTAAGAAGAAATTTTCAAACAATGCAATTGGGCTACGAACAGAATACGGAAGAGCTATTTCAACTTTTTGACGCATGGGAAGCATTGAACATGACACAGATGGATTACTTAGATCAACTACAAAAAGGATTAGAGATGCAGGCTGAGTTGATGAAAATATTGGAAATAAAATAAACCGCATGAAAATGATTCGCAAAATAAAATGGTTGGTTTTTACCGCAATAGCAGTTTTTTTAGTTTCCTGCCACAACGGTAATGATAAAGAGACTGGCATATACACCTGCCCAATGCCACAGGATTCTGTGTTCAGCGATAAACCAGGTAATTGCCCAAAGTGTGGAATGGACCTGGTATTGATGAAAAACCATTCATTGCATTCCGATTTTGAAAAAACAGGCATCGATAGCAGTATCACCAAAGGCTATACCTGTCCTATGCATCCCAAAATTCAAAGCGATACAGCGGGTACATGCCCAATATGCGGAATGCAGTTAGAAAAAATAAAATCAGCTTTAGAACCTAAAGCAGTTTCGTTAAACACATTGTTAAAACCTTCAAACCAACAGGTAATAGCCAATATACCAATGGTACATATGATGGCAAGGGAAGAAAATATTGAAATGGAATCCTTCGGCTTTATTACCTATGATCCAAGGCAGACGGGAGTTATTTCTTCAAACTTTTCTGGTCGTATTGAAAGGCTATTTGTGAAATACCGGTATCAAAAAATAAGTAAAGGACAAGGCATCATGGACATATATAGTCCTGAATTATTGACAGCCCAGGAAAACCTGTTGTTTCTCTTAAAGAATGATTCAGAAAATTCAGGGCTGATAAATGTAGCGAAACAAAAATTACTTTTATTAGGTATCAGCAATCGGCAATTAAACAGTGTGATAAAAAGCGGAAAACCGTCTTTTAAAATTTCCATCTTCAGTAATTACAGCGGGCATATTCACGAAAGTAACAGTGCTGGTATGGGCAGCAGCCAACCGGCAGCAATGAAGCAGCCACTTGTTACCACTGAAGAATTATCAATAAAAGAAGGCATGTATGTTCAAAAAGGGCAAAACATTTTTTCTGTATATGATCCAAACAAAGCATGGGTGGTGCTTAATATTTTTGCCGGGCAGGCAGCAATGTTGAAAGTGGGTAACAAAGTGCGCATTTCACCCGAGACAGCTCCCGACAAGGATTTCAGGGCGACAATAAATTTTATAGAACCGATGTACCGGAATGAAAGCAAAACCCAAACTGTAAGAGTGTATTTCGATAATTCAGTTTCAAAGATTCCTATAGGCAGCCAGGTGAAAGCAACCATTTTTGCTGGTGACCGTTCGGCCAACTGGTTACCTGAAGAAGCTGTTTTATCACTGGGCCTTGATAAAGTTGTTTTTGTAAGAACCGGTGAATCATTTAATGCCCGTAAAATTGAAACAGGCGTCGTTAACAAACATTTAATACAGGTATTGAGCGGACTGGAAAAAACAGAAGCTGTTGCTGCCAATGCCCAATACCTGGTAGATAGTGAAAGCTTTATAAAAACAAATCAATGATCATGAAAAAATATTTGATACTAATGGTGCTGGGTATAATTTTCTTCAACTCCTGCAAAAACAAAAAACAAACAACTATCCAGGCGGGTGAATATTATACCTGCAGTATGCATCCGCAGATCATGGAAATCAAACCTGGCGTTTGCCCTATCTGTCACATGGATCTCATCGTGGTAAAAAAAGCGAATAGCGCTGTGGATGAAATCTCTTTAAATGATGAACAAATAAAATTGGGCAATATTCAATTCGATACCCTTCGCAACGGCATGATAGGTGATAAAACTGTTTTAACTGCTACACTGAATTCAGATGAAACAAACAGCAACAGTGTTAGTGCAAAAATCACAGGTCGTATTGATCGCTTGTATTTTAAAGCAATCGGAGATTATGTTTCCATAGGTGCTCCCCTCTTCGATCTTTACAGCGAAGAGCTCAACAATGCCAAACAGGAATACCTCGCCGTTTTGGAAAAACAAGAAACCTTAGATAATACCATCATCGATTTTAAACGCCTTGTGCAAAGTGCCAAAACAAAATTATTATTATGGGGTATGAGTGAAGGACAGATAGCTGAACTGGCCCGTGCAAAAAAATCATCTTCACATACCGCTTTTTTTAGCACAGCATCGGGCTATATTACCGAATTGCCGGTACTGGAAGGGCAGTTTGTTTCTGAAGGTAGTGTGATAGTGAAACTTACCGGGCTCTCATCACTATGGGCCGAGGCACAGGTGTATGCTTCAGCACTGCCGGGCATCGATATAACGGGACAGGCTATTGTAGAAATCCCCGGCATACCTGGAAAACAATGGACAGGCAAGCCATCTTTTGCCAATCCGGAAATTGCAGCTGACAGCAGGTTGAATCTTATTCGTGTTACTATTGCAAATGATGACGGACTGCTGAAACCCGGCATGCCCGCTTATGTTTCTATAAAAAATAAAGACATAAAGGCATTTACGCTTCCATCAGATGCAGTACTTCGTGATGGGACGATGAATATTGTATGGGTGCAATCCGGAAAAGGCAGGTTCAAAATGAAAATAGTTGAAATAGGTTTGGAAAGTGGAAACAGGCTCGAAATAAAATCGGGGCTACAAAATGGTGATGTAGTTGTAACTAGCGGTGCTTATTTGATAAACAGTGAATTTATATTTAAGAAAGGCGCTAACACAATGGCGGGGATGAAGATGTAAAAACAAAGATAAAGGCAGGCTGAAACGGGTCGCATCCTCATCAGCATTTTTTAATGCTGATGAGTTATGGCAACGGTTTTAAGTTATTGGGCTTCTTTCGTCAAAATCACTTTCACGTTTATCGTCGTTAGACCAATCCTGCAAAGCATCTTTTATTTTCTTTAAAAAAGATTTTTCTTCCTTAGGTTTATTTTCTTCGGCGACGTCTTTTTTTTCTTCACTATTGGGGGCAGCACTGCCTTCATTTCCGTCGCCCGGGCTATAAATAAAATTGCTTTTTATCTGCATCATAATGTTTGGTTTTAATCGTTAAAAATAAAATTGCGAGTTTTCAACAACCTTAGTCAAATTTAATAATAATTTCTCTATTTCTATACCAACTTCATTTTATGAAAGATTTACTTGTGATGGCTAGTTAACCGGTAAATATTCAATTGTTATACATTTTCTGCCGGCACGTTTAAATTGGTAGTCAAAAAGCTGCATATTTACGGTTTACCGAAAACTAAGGTAAATTGCATCTGACAGTTTCACTATCTCCGGTATTTTTAACATGTAACTAAATGGCGAGAATGGACATCATCAGTAAAAATATTTCCACGAACAAGGCGGACAAGAAATCCAGATCCGCATCAGAGGCGAGGGAGCACTCCCAAAAAACGCAGAAAAAAAATGCTCCTCTATTAGATGCTGATTTATCCGACGCATTAAAAACTATTGACCGGTTGAAGCAGGAACAGCTTGAACTGGAAACGCAATACATGGCGTTGATGCAGGCAAAATGCCATGCGCAGGAAAGTGCTGATAAATTTACTCAATTATATGAAGCGGCACCTTCCGGTTATTTTACACTTTCCAAAGAAGGCAAGGTGGTGGAATTAAATATTTGTGGATCGCAAATGCTCGGTAAAGAAAGATCGTATTTAATAAACAGCCAGTTTGTTTTTTTTGTTGCCAACGATTCAAAACAGATCTTCCTTAATTTTCTCAAAAAAATATTTGAGAGTAATACAAAACAGACCTGCGAATTGAGGTTGCCTGGTACTGACAATTTGCCGATTGATGTACATCTTACCGGTATTGCGAAAGAAAGCAACAAACAATGCATGCTAACGGCAGTAGATATTACTGATCGAAATTTAACACTTATTATAAATGAACATCGCTATCAAATGCTTACAGAGGTGGCGCCTGTAGGAATTTTTCATACAGACCCTACAGGTTTTACAACCTATGTAAACCCAGGCTGGTGCCATATTGCCGGCTTGAGTGATGAAGATGCACTTGGTAACAATTGGCTAAAGGCAGTTCACGAAGAAGATAAAAAGATTTTATACAGGGGATGGCAAAAAGCAGTAAAAACCCATGAAATTTCTATTTCTGAATATCGCTTTATCCGACCGGATGGTTCTATAGCCTGGGTGATGGGTCAGGCTATTCCTGAGAAGAACCTGGATAATGAGGTATTGGGTTACGTTGGTACCATTACAGATATTACCGAACGTAAGAACAGGGAAGAAAAGCAACAGGAAGTTCAGGATTTTTTAAAGGAAACCCAGACGATCGCCAACCTCGGAACCTATGTTTTTAATATTGCTACCGGCACATGGACGAGTTCTGAAATTCTGGATTCCATTTTTGGAATTGACGCGGATTTTGAAAAGACAACCGAAAGCCTTGTTAGCATTATGCACCCCGACTGGAGGAAAATGTTAGGTGAATATTTCAATGAAGTAATAACCAGTAAAATTAAATTTGATAAGGAGTATAAAATCATCAGGATAAAGGATAAGGCCGAACGGTGGGTACATGGAATAGGTCGTATTAAATTTAATGATAAAAATATCCCACACACTATAGTTGGAACAATACATGATATTACGCATCGTAAACTCATGGAGATTGAATTGATCAGGGCTAAAGAACGTGCTGAGGAAAGCGAATCGAAATTTAGAAATTATGTAGAGAATGCGCCTGATGGAGTTATTGTAACGGATGAAAATGGCAATTTTTTGGAAGCAAACCCCGCAGCCGCCCTTATCACCGGGTATTCAACAGACGAGTTGGTGCATATGTCTATTGAAGATTTGGCTGCGCCGGAAACGCTCGAAGCCACCATCAACCAGTTTAAGATTCTTTTGGCAACCGGAATATCAGAAGCCGACGCCAGGTTTATTAATAAGACAGGCGGTAAGGGTTGGCTTTCTGTTGAGGCTGTTAAACTTTCAGAAAACCGGGTAATTGCATTTTTAAAAGATATAACTCAACGTAAGTACGCTGAAGCCGCCCTCAAAAAATCGAATGAGCGGTTTGAGTTGCTGGCAAAAGCCACTAATGACGGTTTATGGGATTGGAGCATGGAAAGTACCGATGTTTGGGCCAATGAGATGCACCAACAATTATATGGTTTATCGTTAGCTGATCCTGTTCCGGATTTTGAAGCCTGGAAAAACAGGATACATCCCGATGACAGGGAGCTTAGCGTTAAAGTATTTGACGATGCTATAGCTTCGGACAAATCTAGTTATTCAGAAGAATACCGATTTTACACCAACAACGCCGGATGGATAAATGTGTACGGCCGTACCCTTATTGCACGCAATGCTGAAGGCAAACCCACGCGGCTAATAGGCAGTATGCTGAATATTACGGAGCGTAAAACGGCCGAAATGGAATTGTTGAAATCCAAACAGCAATTTCAGAACCTTGTGGAAAATATATCCGGGGTTTATTGGGTTAACAACCTTGATACTTGTCAAACACTTTACATCAGTCCTTCTTATGAAAACATTTGGGGAAGAAAATGCGATGACCTTATCAATAACCCTGCAGACTTTATTAATGCGGTTCATCCAGCCGATAAGCCTGCTTTATTTGAAGCTTATAATAATGTTGCGAACACCCAAGTCACTAATCTATCGTATAGAATTATCAGGCCAGGCGGTGAAATAAGGTGGATATCGGCTAAAACCAATGTAGTCGTAAATGCTGTTGGAAACAGAGTAGAGTA
>JBGSIG010000443.1:0-6888 GCA_041742655.1 Ferruginibacter sp.
CTGTGTGCAATTGCTCCATAGCCATTTTAACGCCTCTGTCAATTAATTTTTCGTTTGAAAGTTGCATGTTCACCATACTATTATTTTCTACTCTGCCCAACTGAATCATTAAGGTGGTAGAAATCATATTAAGTATAAGCTTTTGAGCCGTGCCACTTTTCATTCTTGTACTTCCCGTTACAAATTCAGGGCCTACAATTACTTCTATCGGGTAATCAGAAACCTGGCTTAACGGTGCTTCTATATTGCAGCAAATACTGCCGGTAACTATTCCTACGGCTTTGCATTTTTGTAATGCGCCAATAACGTATGGAGTAGTGCCACTGGCGGCAATTCCAATCACTGCATCTTTATCGCAAATATTGTGTTTTAATAAGTCATTCCAGCCCTGCTCGGTATCATCTTCGGCAAATTCCACTGCTGAAGTGATAGCTTTTTCGCCTCCTGCAATAATACCCGATATCATCCCCGGTGGCACACCAAATGTAGGCGGGCATTCACTTGCATCCAATATTCCCAATCGCCCGCTTGTTCCTGCGCCAATGTAAAATAACCGGCCCCCTTTTTGCATTTTTTCAACTATTACTTTTATAAGTATTTCAAGTGCTGGCAATATTTTTTCAACGGCACCTGCAACTGTTTTGTCTTCGTTATTGATATTGGCCAACAGTTCCGCCACCGGCATTTTTTCAAGGTTACGATAATTTGATTCAGCTTCCGTTATTTTTTGGATGGGCATTGTTACGAATATATTTATAGATTACCGGCTCAACAAAAATTAGCCGGGTCGTAATTTTATTTTTACATCGGCGATAGATAGACGAATATTTTACACTGCGCTTTTTTCTTTATGAAATTTTACCAGGCCATCCATTGGATTCTTCAGTACCCGGCCAAGTTGCAGTTCATAGCTACCGCACATCTCTTTTAAAACATCCTTAAATCCAAATGCCACGCTGCCGGTAAAGTGAATGGGTAAGGTCCAGCTTTCACGGTACTTATAAATATGATTAAAGAAAAAATCATTGAAGGCGTCTTCAATAATATTTTCAATCATAAAGTGTCCCCTGTTTTCAACTAAAAAAGGAACAAATCCTGCCAGGTACCGATTAGGCAAAGGAGCCTTATAAACCGCATCTAAAATTTCATTCCTGCTGGTATTGTATTTTGCGTTAAAGCGATCCATCAGGTCGGGGTCGAAAGTATTGTATAAATAATATTGAACTATCTTTTTTCCCATATATGCACCACTACCCTCATCGCCCAAAATAAAACCCAAACCCGGACTATTTTTTATCATTTTTTTCCCATTATAGTAACACGAATTTGACCCGGTTCCCAAAATACACGTTATTCCTTTTTCGTTGCCACATAAAGCTTTTGCTGCACCCATCAGGTCAGTTTCCACGGCTATTTTTGCATTGCTGAATGTTTTTTTTATTGCTAGCTTAATAGATTTTGCATTTTCCGGATCACTACATCCGGTGCCATAATAGTACACCTCGTCTGGTTCGATGCCTTTCATTTTCTTTTTTAATTCTTCTTGTAATAGTTGTTGAATTTGATGAGTATTTAAGAAATATGGACTGATGCCCTGCGTAATAATAGTGCTGGTTTTCTTTCGGTCAAGCACACGCCACTCTGCTTTTGTTGAACCGCTGTCTGCTATTAAAATAATTGCCATGGTTGTCGGTACTTTTTTAATAGGTACCAAACACCAAGATAATTAAAAAATACATCTGCGCCATTTAGTTATCTGCATTTAAAATTACCAGATAAATTGGGTGATTAATTTTGCCGTTAAGACGTCAAGACATTTTTTATTCCTTTGCTCTCTCAACGTCTTGAAGCCTTAACGGCTATTTACTATTTCTCAGCCGTACGCGGTGTCATTCTTGATAAGTGGCAAATGCAACCCAGCAATTTTAAATGCACCCTGAAAACTGTATTCATAATAATTCAATTATTTTCGTGCTAATTAATTGTATTATGAACAAAAAACTGAATGTTTGGTTACCAATGCTTTTTAGCGTTGTGATGATTATAGGAATTATGTTGGGTTACAAAATGCGGGATACTATACCAGGGAAAAAATTCTTCTTTATAGAGAAACGGCGGCCGTTGCAGGAAATTATGGACCTGGTTGAAAACAAATATGTCGACACGGTTAAAATAGCTTCGCTTACTGATACGGCCATTGCCGCTATATTAAATAAGTTGGATCCACACTCTGTTTTTATACCCGCAGAAGAATTGCAGGGCGTAAATGATGATATTGCAGGTAATTTTTTTGGCATTGGAATAGAATTTAACCTGCTTCAGGATACCATCAATGTAATTAATGTGGTACCCGACGGGCCTAGTTTTAAAGCCGGCATAAAAACCGGGGATAAGTTTATTAAAGTGGGCGATGAACCTGTGGCGGGTCAAAAAATAACCACCAATAAAATAAGGAAAATATTAAGGGGCGATTTTGACACCAAAGTGGTAATTACTGTTTTAAGAGACGGCGTAACAAAGCCGTATACCATTACCCGTGGAATTATTCCGGTTAGCAGTGTGGATGCCAGTTATATTATTGAAAATGGTATCGGATACATCAGGTTAAATAAATTTTCGCAGGTTACTTACCGGGAGTTTATGAAGGCTCTGGAAGATTTACAAAAACAAGGGCTAAAGAAATTAATTCTCGATCTCCGGGGCAATGGCGGTGGGATATTGGATGAAGCTACTTCCATAGCAGACGAATTTTTGGATGGAGATAAATTAATTACCTATACTGAGGGTACTCATTTCCCCAAAAAAGAGTATCGTTGCAAGCGACCCGGGCTTTTTGAAAAAGGTGAACTGGTGGCATTGGCAGATGAAGGTACAGCAAGTGCCAGTGAAATATTAATTGGTGCTTTGCAGGATTGGGATAGGGCAACCATTATTGGAAGACGCAGTTTTGGCAAGGGCCTGGTGCAGGAACAGTTTGATCTAAGTGATGGAAGTGCCTTGCGGTTAACCATCGCAAGATATTATACGCCAATCGGCAGAAGTATACAGCGGCCATATATTAACGGCGGAAAGGCTTACTATGAAGAAGTAAGCAACCGCTTTCATGATGGAGAAGTGAATAATGAAGATTCTGTAAAACATGATACCACACGGGTATTTCGTACCGCAGGCGGTAGACCTGTTTACGGAAGTGGTGGCATTACGCCCGATATTTTTGTACCTATAGATACAGCAGATTATTCCATAGCCTCGGCCAAAGTATATTATAAAGGACTAATAGGAGATTTTGCTTATCATTATTACTTGCAAAATCAGTCGCAGTTAAACGGATACAAATCACCGGAAGATTTTGCGAAAAAGTTTGCATTTACTGACGACAATTGGAAAGACTTTAAGACGTTGGCTGCAAAAGATTCCATTTCGCTGAACGATATTTCAGTGAAAGAAAAAGCCGAAATCGTGAATCGTATTGAATCTACTATCGCACGGCAGGTATGGCGCAACGAAGGCTTTTATGAAATACTAAATACCAGGGATAAGGCAGTAAAGAAATCATTGGAGTTGTTGTCGAAATAGATTCTTTGTATCATGTATTATAGCACACACCCTGGCAACATGAAAATTATTACATGGAACTGCAGTATGGCTTTTAGGAAAAAGGCCGCTTTGATTCTGGCCCATAAGCCAGACATTCTTATTATTGTCGAGTGCGAACATCCCGATAAATTGTTATTTGCCGCCGACGTACCAAAGCCAACAGATTGCCTGTGGTTTGGAAAGAATCAACATAAAGGTGTTTCAATATTTTCATATGGCGACTTTCGTTTTAAAATTCACCAAAGCCACAACGAAAATTTTAAAATGATAATCCCCATTGAGGTTACAGGCGGACAATTTGACTTTAACTTATTTCTGGTTTGGGCGTATAACCCGGATGATAAAGAAGGAAGATATATCACCCAGGTTTGGAAAGCCGTTAATCATTATGACGAATTGTTAACCGGCAAACCAACCATGTTCATAGGTGATTTTAACAGCAATACAATTTGGGACCACAAAAAACACAGATTGGGAAGCCATTCAGCTGTTGTACGACAATTAGAAAATAAAGGAATATTTAGTACTTACCATCTTCACCACAAACAGGCCCAGGGCAAAGGGTTACATCCGACATTTTAGATGTACAGGCATAAAAATAAGCCATATCACATCGACTATTGTTTTGTATCAACAGACATGCTGGATAAACTTCAATCGGTAGACATTGGCGAGTACGAGTTTTGGATAAAGTATAGTGACCATGTTCCCCTGATTGTTACGTTTGGAGATGCCGGAGCGCACGGATTGTAGTAACATTATCTATCCTGTTCATGCACTATCCTTATTTTTGTCAGCCTCCCATTTTGAATAAATTATCTTTGTATCAAAATAATCAGATATGTGGCTTAATAATATTTTAGAAACCATTGGTAATACCCCGCTCATTAAATTAAATAAAATTACCAAAGACCTTCCCTGCACGGTATTGGCAAAAGTTGAATATTTTAATCCCGGTAACAGTATTAAAGACAGGATGGCCTTAAAGATGCTTGAGGTAGCAGAGCAGGAAGGGAAAATAAAGCCGGGCGGCACCATCATTGAAGGTACAAGCGGCAATACGGGTATGGGGCTGGCGCTCGCCGCATGTGTAAAAGGCTACAAATGTATTTTCACTACTACCGACAAACAATCGAAAGAGAAGGCTGATATTTTAAAAGCAGTGGGAGCCGAAGTAATTGTTTGCCCCACCAATGTCGACCCTTCGGATCCCCGTTCTTATTATTCTGTTAGCAAAAGGCTGGCTACTGAAGTACCTAATAGCTGGTATGTGAACCAATACGATAACCTGGCAAACCGGCTGGCACATTATGAACAAACCGGGCCGGAGATTTGGGACCAAACGGAAGGCAAGGTTACACACCTGGTAGTGGCCACAGGAACAGGCGGCACCATTGTAGGTACTGGTCAATATTTAAAAGAAAAAAATAGAAACATAAAAGTGTGGGCAATAGATAGTTATGGATCTTTGTTGAAAAAATATTTTGATACCGGGGAGCTTGATCAGAAGGAAGTGTACCCGTACATCAGCGAAGGTTTTGGGGAAGATTTTGTACCTGCCAATTACGATATGGGGGTGATAGATGCCTTTACGAAAGTTACCGATAAAGATGGCGCAATAATGGCCCGTAGAATTGCAAAGGAGGAAGGCCTCTTTTGTGGCTACAGTGCTGGAAGTTGTTTACAAGGCATGATGCAATTAAAGGACCAGTTGAAGAAAGATGACGTGGTAGTATTGATTTTTCATGACCACGGCAGCCGGTATGTAGCTAAAGTTTACAATGATGAATGGATGCTCGAAAGAGGCTTTTTGGAGATGAAAACCTTTAAAGATCTAATTAGTGGCCGGGGAGCGCAAAAATTAATTACGCTCTCGTCTTCACAAACGGTGTCAGAAGCCATTAACCTCATGAAGAAATATGATATAGAAAATATACCGGTAGTAACCGATGGAAGCTCCGTTGGTGCTATATCTGCGGGTGGTTTGTTTAGTAAAATATTAGATGATGCCGATGTAAAATTACAGCCCGTATCAAGTGTTATGGAGAAAGCCTATCCGGAAGTTGCATTTGATACACCTGTGGAGCGGCTTAGCGCATTTATTAATAAGGAAAATGGTGCCGTTTTAAGCAAGGATGAGACCGGCGCATTTCACATCATTACAAAATACGATATCATTCAAAGTTTGACGAAATAGATGGTCATATAGAGGAAATATGCTAAAACACTGATTAATACTGCATTTAATGGCATCAACCTTATAAATATCTTTAAAATAAGACGTTAAAAATAGTAGTTTTACGGTACCTGAAATCGTATCAGCCCCATTATCTTTCCTGAATTATTACGACTTCACCAGTATTTACAGTAGTTGAAAATTAGAGCAATATTGCTCTAGTCTTGTATAATTAAATGCTACATCTTTGTGTCAGAAGTTGATTGATAGGAATTAAATATCAATCATATCCAAAAATCCTGATAAACCAAAATAGCTAAAATCCATAATCGTTGAAAAGCTGTAACAATCCAATATCAGTCAACTTCTTGTTTTTTTTCAATACCAATGTCTAACCAACAGAAATTTTTTATCCAGGAAGAAAACCACTAGAATCTTATCCCTGTAGAAAGCGCAAGATCCAACATTCTGAGACTATGCACTAAAAAGCGATGATGACTCAAAAAGCCAGAAAGACAATATCCTAAAGCCAGGCTGTAAAAGGCAACAATGGCGAAAAACCGAACAGACCCAATATCCTAAGGCCTATGCTGAAAAGCGATGATGGCAAAAACCAAACAACTGAAACCAGTTAATTCATTTAAATGACTTACCTGGGCGCTAACCCCGCAAAAAGTTTACACATTGAAAGCTGGCTTAGGCCGGCGCCAAAACTAACTTCCACATACTATGAAGAACTAGTAGCTTGTGGAAGTTTTTCATTTTCTATCTCTCCCTTTTTCCCAAAACGGTTGTAGCCACTTATTTCGATGTGATACGATAAGAGTACTGGCTTCTTTACTATACCGAGATATTCGCCATAGCCCGGCATATTGAACTTTTGAGATCCTGATTTTTATCGGGAATACCTTATTAGATTTAAACGCCGTCCATTGAATAGTTATTAACACCCGCAATAAATATGGAGTAAGAATAAATTTGAATAAAGTAATTCACTAATTACTAATTAATTATAGAACTTACTTTACTTTAATCGTAAAATTCCCCATTTAAAATATGGGCAACTACTAGCTTTGGGCGTAATTTGTGTAACTGCAAAAACGGGTAATGATGCT
>JBGSIG010000444.1:0-2261 GCA_041742655.1 Ferruginibacter sp.
GCTTCAGTTTAGACTGGAACCGCACTTCATTTACTATGGATGAAGATTATTACAATTCTGTAATAAAAGTATTTGTTGCATTGCATAACAAAGGAAGTATTTACAGGGGCAATAGAATGATCAACTGGGATGTGAAAGCAAAGACAGCCCTGAGTGATGAAGAGGTAATAAGAAAAGAAACTCACCAGCAATTATATTACCTGCGTTATCAATTGGTAAACGAAGATGGTACTGCCTTAAAAGATGCTGATGGTATTATAGTTGCCACTGTGCGGCCGGAAACAATTATGGGGGACAGTGCCATTTGTGTACATCCCGATGATGAGCGATATAAGCATTTGCATGGAAAATTTGCTGTTGTTCCACTCATTAACAGGCGCATTCCAATTATAACAGATGAATATGTAACGATGGATTTTGGTACCGGTGCTTTAAAGATTACACCGGCTCATGATATGAATGATAATATGCTGGGACAAAAACACCAGTTAGAAGTAACAGATATTTTAAATGAAGATGGTACACTGAATGCAGCAGCTCAAATTTTTGTTGGCGAAGAAAGGTTTGCGGCCCGCAGAAAGATTGTGGCTGAACTGGAAGCAAAAGGGTTTTTAGTAAAAACAGAAAACTACACCAGCGAAGTTGGTTATAGTGAAAGAACAGATACCGTAGTAGAACCGAGGCTGAGCCTGCAATGGTGGATAAGCATGAAAAATATCAGCACACCGGCACTAAAAGCGGTGAAGGATGAAGAGATTAAATTTTACCCGCCTAAATTTAAAAATACCTACCGTCACTGGATGGAGAATATCAAGGATTGGTGCATCAGCAGACAGCTCTGGTGGGGGCATCGCATTCCTGCATGGTATGATGACGAAGGCAATGTATTTGTGGCAGAAAATGAAGCGGCAGCAAAACAGCAATGGAAAGAAAAAAATCCTTCGTCTGCCGCAACTGACCCTCTTTTAAAGCAGGATGAAGATTGCCTTGATACCTGGTTCAGCGCCTGGTTGTGGCCCTTTGAAGTTTTTAAAGGATTTAGCAATCCCGGCAATGCCGATATAAATTATTATTACCCTACCAATACACTGGTTACTGCACCGGAAATTATTTTCTTTTGGGTGGCAAGAATGATTATGGCTGGTTTTGAATACATAGATGAGAAACCGTTTAGAGATGTTTATTTTACCGGAATTGTTAGAGATAAGCAGGGAAGAAAAATGAGCAAGAGTCTTGGCAACTCGCCAGACTTACTGGGTTTAATAGACCAGTATGGTGCAGATGCGGTGCGGTTTGGCATAATGGTCTCCTCGCCTGCCGGCAACGATTTAATGTTTGATGAAGCGGCATTGGAACAAGGCCGCAATTTTAATAATAAATTGTGGAATGCGTTGAAGTTGGTTAAAATGTGGGAAGGGCGTAAATCGCCCATAATAAATCATGATAGTTCCTCGAGTATTCACCATTCACCATTCACCATTCACCAATTTGCCATCGATTGGTTCTCAAACAGGTTAAACCATGTTAAAGATGAAGTAGAAATATTAATGAAGCAATTCCGTTTAAGCGAAGCATTAAAAACTATTTATTCGCTGATATGGGATGATTTCTGTAGTTGGTATTTGGAATGGGTTAAACCAGGTTTTGAGCAACCTATAGAAGCAGAAGTTTATAACAAAACTGTTTTCTTTTTTGAAGAATTGGTACAGTTGATCCATCCATTTATGCCTTTTGTTTCCGAAGAGATACATCATTTATTGGCAGTGCAGGAAACAGATCTTTGTGTAACCCAATATGTAAAAACACTGCCTGCGGATGTTCACATTTTACAACAGGGCGAATTATTAAAACAGGTAATTTCTGCATTGAGAGACGCCCGTAACAAAAACCAGGTAAAGCCAAAAGAGACCATAAAGCTACACATCGACACAAAGGATCATAAGGCGTTTGAAGCTATAGAAAATATTATAAGCAAACAGGTAAATGCAGAAAGTATTTTTTACACCAATGATACTGTGGCAAATAGTATTGTAGTTGCTGTAGAAAAAAATAAATTCTATATTGAGACTGATAGAAAACTTGATAGTATAACATTGAAATCTGATTTGTTGAAAGACCTGGAACATCAGCAGGGATTTTTAGTTAGCGTTCAAAAAAAACTTGCCAACGAGCGTTTTGTTCAGAATGCTAAGCCTGAAGTGATTGAACTGGAAAAAAAGAAGCTGGCAGATGCATTGTCAAGAATAAAAACGATAGAGGAA
>JBGSIG010000445.1:0-2037 GCA_041742655.1 Ferruginibacter sp.
TCCCTCTTGTTCCTGCAATATTTGTTTAACGAGGTTATAAACACCGGGCAAAAATGTACTTTTTGCAATGATCAACAAAGGTACCTATGTGCATATTTCCTCATTTTTGCAGCATTACCGTTTTACATCGCAGAAAAAATAATCGTCAATAATTTATTAATATATACAAATACTGAACCGGTATGCAGAAATCCATCTTGAGTTACTTAAAAAAATATTTTTGTCTTTTACTTGTTTCAGCTATTTTTTTAAATTCATGTTTCACGGTAAAATTTATTTCTGGTTACGATGAAGTGCTTGATGAAACCGTAACAAAGATGAAGAGAGATTTTAATTTACATTTTATCAGGCTAAGCAGAACCTTCCAGGATAATGATCCCAACAATCAGCAATATGAAAATTTCCAGGATTATTATGACAACCTGGAAGCAGACCTTATTGTTGTAAGAGACCGAACTAAAAATTTAGATGGCAAATCTACTATTGTAAAAGAGCAGGTTCAAAATCTTGATGCTACTTTTACGGTTTTTATTGCAATGCATAAAAAAGGATTTGCCGACAGGCCTAAAGAGGTGGATGACCGGCACTCAGAAAGAGATGCTGTTAATAGTTCTATGGATGCGGTGATTTATTTGCAGGAATCACTTAAAACAACGGGAAAAGCAAACTAACAATACAAAAAATATATTATGGCAGATATCTTAGACTTTAAACAAATCTTATCAGATTCTATCGCCTTCACCCGCGGCGAAGTTGGATCAGGGTGGAAAAAAATTAAGCCTTTTGCAGATCATGAATTTACCCAGTTTGCTGAAAATGCCTTGTTTTTGGCAATGCTAAAACAAAAGGGGATTATTGAGGAAGATGAATTAAAAAGCCGGTTATCGTTGCAAAAATTAGCGCTGGCAAATGTATTGCTGGCAATAAAGGGAATAGGCATTGTTACGGCACAAAATATTGTGAATGGAGTGCTAGGCATAATTAGCGGCGCAATTAATAAAGCAATCAAAATAGCACTGCCGGTGTAGTTAACACCTGGTTTGCTGGAGGAGTATTTACGCACTGTTCTTCAATGTATGCCAATTTTTTTGTTTCAATAGAAAAGAGCGATACTACATGAAATTATGTACAGCTTGTATTTTTCTGTGAAAGATAGCAATGAATAAATTGCAAATTAAACATTACCATACATGGCAAATAAAAATGTATCCACGCAGGAGCTTACCGCAGATAATTTTATCACAAACGATACTGTGCAAAAATGCGTCGACAAACTTGCACAAGCTTTTCCTCCGGGCGGCACTCCGTTCATCGTGTCAGACGTAGTGGACAACGATGGTCACCAATATGTAAACCTGGTGCAGAAAGGTGGTGGCGTTTTAGGAATAGCGCTGGTGGGATACACTTATATTCTTGAACACATGGGCTTACGGTTTATAAGGCTTGCCGGAACGAGTGCGGGTGCAATCAATACTGCGTTAATGACAGTGATTGGTAACAAAAATGAACCCAAATCAGTGAACGTGCTGGATGCCATTTGCAAGTTGGATTTTTTTAGCCTTGTAGACGGCCATCCTGCGGCTCGTTGGGTAATTAAAAACTTTATTACCAACGAAAATTTTATGTCAAAATTTAAAAAATGGATAACCAGGCTGCTGGTAACTTTTGCAGGGCTGCTGCTGGGTGATTTTATTTTTCTTGGGTTACAGCATGCCGTGCCCTGGGTTTCTATTTTAACCAAAGTTTTTTTTGTGGCAACCGGGCTTTGTACATTGGTGATTGCTATCACTGTTTTTTATGTGTCAGTATTATTAAAGCGTTTAAAAAATGCTGGGTTTGGCATTAACCCCGGCGATTATTTTTATGACTGGATAAAAAAGCAACTCATTGATAATGGCGTAAAAAATATCACCGATTTAAATAAGAAAGCATCAGAACGTGTTGAAGGTTTGCACCTGCGGGTGCCGAATGGAGACGAGTTGAATGGATTAGACGGTGATGTAACTTTTATCACTTCAGAACTGGTAACACAAAATA
>JBGSIG010000446.1:0-5835 GCA_041742655.1 Ferruginibacter sp.
TACAAAATTTTGTATAAATAATATCAACAATACTTTAAAAAAGCCTCTTAAAAAGAGGCTTTTTTTGTAAATTAGTAAACCATTTTGTGACTAAATTCGTTAATGAGTTTATGCGTAAAGTAGTTATTATCGCCATTTCAACTTTATTTATACTTGCCTCTTGCGCAAAAGAAGCTACCATGGTAAATGAACCAACATTCAATACATACACTGCCCCGATAGACAGGCCTGTGGTGCAGGACACCGCTGCACCAAGATCTTTTTTAGCGCTGGGTGATTCTTACACAGTTGGTCAATCGGTTCCGGAAGCTGACAGGTTTCCAGTGCAGGCAACAAAATTTTTAAACGAACAAGGTGTAAATTTTGATGCTCCCCAGATATTTGCTCAAACCGGCTGGACAACAGGTAATTTATTAAGTAGCCTTGAATATGCGGCTCCAACAAAACCCAGCTATGATATTGTTACCTTACTGATTGGAGTAAATAACCAATATCAACATAGAACACAGCAGGAATATACAGACGAATTTTCAGTGTTGCTGAACAAGGCCATTCAATTTGCTGGAGGAAATACAAAAAGGGTAATAGTTTTATCAATACCCGACTACAGCGTTACGCCGTTTGCCAGCAGAAGCGATAAGGATTTAATAGCACGAGAAATTGATGCTTTTAATCGAATTAATAGAAAGATATCGGAAAGCACCGGTGTGAATTATTTAGACATCACCGCCTCTACCCGGCTTGCTGCAAATGATGCTTCTTTAATTGCCAATGATGGATTGCATCCTTCGGGCAAAGAATATAAAGTATGGGCGGAGGGCCTTGTGCCAATTATAAAAGCGGCTTTACAATGATTGTTTTCTTGCATGAGTATTTCCCACGCCTTTTAGTTTAGTGGTTGATTTATATCGCAGCGGTAACAGAAAACTATACCAGCACCTTATTAAAGTGTAAGTGGCATATAGAATAATTTCCAAAAGGGCGCATTCCTATCGAAAGCAGGTAGGCCCATATTTCACCTGTATTGTGAAAGAAATAATCAAGTTGTTCATTTTTCCCCTTCCATTCTTGCCAAAATATCTTTCTTTTCCGCGGTCTCTTTTTGCTGCGATGCAATAATGCCGTTCGATAATTTTTTTACATCCGGGTCTTTAATGTTGGCGTGTTTGCTAATCATGATGGCGGATGAATGATGCGGTATCATGGCTTTCATATATTGCACATCTCCAATGGGTGTCTGCGTCTTTAATCCGGCTAACACTACTCCAAATAGCACAATGCCTGCGATAATAATCCCGGTATTTAATTTTTTATCAGGATACATTTTACCCATCATCAGCATCATTACTACAGCCATTGGAGACACCATCAGCAATGCCATATAAGTTCTTGTAGTACTTAAATAAATATGACTGGCTTCATCTACATTTAAAGACATAACACCGTACATTATGATGAACGAGAATGTCATCATGAACAAAAATTTTCTATAACTCATACCTTGTATTTTTTACATGCCTTCTTTGTTTTCCATTTTTATTTTTTTTAATCCGGAATATATGTGGTTGAATTATAAGTAAATAAACTGGCTTTTTATCCAATTCCATAAATATCAGAATGGGTGCCTGAATTGTTATAGCAGCCCGTTTCGCTGCAGGGATATGGGTTGTTTATACAGATAATTCGACAGGGCCAACATTACATTTTTTTAGCCAACCTTTACTTAAATTGCTTATTCACCAGAATGAGGCCACTTCAATGCTGGCTGCACAATTAATGCAATTAAGAGAGAGTATAATTCATCATCCATTGGATTATCACTGCTGTTTTTTAATATAGAGCTCCTGGACCAAAATCATTATGATTACCATTAGTGGCGTGGCCAGAACAAGGCCCCATCCGCCCGTTAAAGGACTGATTAAAAGTTGGGCGATAATGATGAGCGCAGGTGGGATGCTAATTAATTTTTGCTGCACCAGTGGCGTTATAAAATTGCTTTCTATTACCTGTATCAAAATGTACATTGCCGCTACAATAGCCGCTGTTGCTGGGCTTACCATCAACGCAACCAATATTGCAGGCACCATTGCTATCAAAGGTCCGAAGTTGGGGATGAAGTTAAGTATGCCTGCAATAACTGCCAGGACAAACCATAAAGGGATACCGGCAATAGCCAATCCTGCGGCTGTTAAAATGAACACTACAAACATGGCGAAAAACTTCCCCTTCAGCCACTTTCTTAGATTTTCGTCTAACTTATTTAATAGATCTTTTCCCTTTTCTTTCCCGCTTTGGGGAATTAAATCAACTATGCCCTTTCGATAAACATCGGGCGAAACAGTAAAGAAAATACCAATGAACAGCACTACATATAAATCGCCCAGCACCCCAAATGTAGATTTGAAGAATATACCTGCTAATGACTTTGCTTTTTGCACCGATTGAGGGGATGATATTTTTCCAGCTATTTTTTTTCCAAGGGTGTTTTCATTTAACCATGCTTTTGCATTCTCGATAGTGGAAGGAAGTTTGTCGCTTAATTCAGATACCTGGTTTTGAAGTTTGGCGCCTATAAGCCAGGACAAAGCCGCCACCATCAGTACCGTGCCGCCAATAGCAACGGCAAGGCAGACACCACGTCTCCATTTTGTTTTGCGGCAAATCAACCCACTTAAACCATTAAAGAATATAGCAATCAGTGCCCCCGCCAAAATTAACAGCAGTACACTGAATGTTGTCTTTAACAACAATAGTATCACTACTATAAAGGCTACAATAGCACTCGCTATCCAAACCTTTTGAATAAAAGAATAATTGTTTTCCGTATTTTCTTTCTGGGCCATACTAAAATTAACTGATTTTTTCTTTAAGATTTATGCGGGTGTATTTTAAAATCTTATTTGAGGCTTACGCCTTTCGCTGAATTTGCACAACTATTGTAAGCAATGCGCTTGCCAATAAAAATCGGTGGGAAACAGTTTGCGCAATAAGACCTTGTATGATTATATGACTCATAGAAAAATTGCAGGCTATTTAACTTTAGTTTTATTTACTCTTGCAGATTTTTTGTTTGCCGCAACAGCCTTTATTATTTTCTGGTTCTATCCTTTTTGTTTTTATGTAATCGTCTTCGTCTGTGCATCTGGTGTAAAAAACAGATGAGTATGAAAAAAGCTACTTTCTTTTTATGCACCTTTCTTTACATTACCATCGTCCAGGCAAAAGATGATGACGGTAATTCCGTAAAAGCTACACTGAATGCAGTAACAGTTTACCGCATTGGCGCCGAAATGAACCACCGGGCCACCGCACAACTTACAAAAGGCAACAACGAACTTATTATTGAAGACATCAGTAACACCCTTGATGCTAACAGTATTCAGGTAAACTGCCATGTTAATGTAACTATAATGGGCGTTGAGTTTAGCACCGATTTCCTTAGATCCGAAATAAAAACGCCCGCCATCAGGCTGCTGGAAGATTCTGTTGAAAGGGCAAATCGTGAGCTGGATAAAACAACAACGGCCATTAGCATCGTAAATGATTTGCTGAATGTATTAAAATCCAACAAAGAAATAAAGGGCACACAAACAGGGCTAAGTGTAGCGGAGTTGATGAAGTTAATGGAGTACTACAAAACCAAATCAATTGAATTGCAAAATGAATTGGCGGCGCTAACACAGCAGCGATTAAAGCTTGATAAGCAGCTAAAAAAACTAACTGAACAAATAGCAGAGGAACAAAAGAAAAATACCAAATCATCAGGTAAGTTGGTGTTGCAATTGAATTGCGCTATTGCTGGAAAATATGATTTTTCCATTTCATACATTACCCCAAATGCTTACTGGACGCCATTTTATGACCTTCGTGCTGAAAATATTACGTCTCCATTAAAATTAATGTACCGGTCTAAAATATTTCAAACAACAGGTATTGACTGGAAGCAGGTAAAGCTAAGTTTATCAACTTCTACGCCCAGCCAAAACAGCACTGCACCCTTGTTTAAAGCATGGTTTTTAAGTTATATTAACCCCATAAATTATTATAACAAGTCATTGGCATTACAGAATACCATATCATCAAATAATATTTCAGGTTTATTAGAAGGGAGGGCTGCAGGCGTTACATTGTTAAATGATAGCGCTCCTGGTTCAGCAAGATCAGTACAAATTAGAGGTGCAAGCACCCTTGGAGGCAGCTCTCCTTTATATATTGTTAACGGGACTGCAATGACCTCGGCCGAAGTCGAAAAAATTAATCCGGATGCTATCAAGAATATTGAGGTAATGAAAACTGATGCTGAGGCAATATATGGTTCACGGGCAAAAGACGGTGTTATATTAATTACGTTAAAAGATGGCCTTGATGATTACATAACAGTTTCTGATAAAGAACTAGATGTAGTTTTTGATATCGACCTACCCTACGATGTACCTACTAACGGCAAGGCACAAACGGCTATATTGAAAGAATATGAAGTACCCGCCAGTTACCAGTTTTATGCTGTGCCTAAATTAGATAAGGAAGTATTTCTGCTGGCACAAATAACCGATTGGGAAAAGCTCAACCTGTTGCCCGGCGAAGCCAATATCATCTTTGAAGGAACTTATATCGGCAAATCTTTTATCGATCCATCGTCTACACAGGATACCTTGAATCTTACCATGGGCAGGGATAAAAGGGTAGTGGTAAAAAGAGAGAAGCTGATGGATTACAGCAGCGTTAAATTTTTAGGCGGCAATAAAAAGCAACTATTCACTTACGAGATAACTGTAAAAAACAATAAAAAAGAGGCCATTAATATCCTCGTTAAAGATCAATATCCAATATCGCAAAATAAGGAGATTGAAGTGGAACTGTTGGAAACCACTGGCGCTGCCATCAATGAAGAAACGGGTGTTTTGAACTGGAAGCTAAGCCTTGCCGCCGGTGAAACAAAAAAGCTACGCATCAGTTACAGCGTTAAATATCCGAAAGACAAATTATTAAATTTGAATTAATATCAACAGCGCAAAACTATATTGGCTACTTACCTGTATATAGGTTCGAAATAGGTGTTTGTTTCTATTGTTACAAATTAGAAACCAAAACTGTTCCATTGCTGTTGTCATGTCGACGCAGGAGACATCTGCCCAACAGTGTTACTACTGCCCAACAGATCCCTCCTTCGTCGGGATGACATCAAAGTTTGACAGTCTTATTTGAATTACACCCATACATAAAAAAAATTATTCAAACAATTTCAAATTATGAAGCAATTAATTTCGCTGTTATCGGCATTGGTTTTTATAACAACCGCATTTGCCCAAATGGAAACTGTTTATCCCGACGGGTTGAAAGCCGGCGACGTTGCTCCCGACTTTACAGTTGCGGATCAAAATGGTAAGGATATTCAGTTGAAAAAAGTGTTACAAAAGGGAGAAGTTGTATTGATATTTTACCGGGGCCAGTGGTGCCCGCACTGTAATAAACAGTTAAGTAATTTAAATGATTCCCTGCCGTTCATTACGGCGAAAGGCGCCACGGTATTGGCTATTACATTGGAAACGCCGGAGAATATTAAAAAAACAATTGGCAAAACAAAAGCCGCGTACTCAATACTGGAAGATAAGGACATGGCAATAATGAAAGCTTATAAAGTGAATTTTGCAGTTGATGAAAAAACCGTAGAGAAATATAAAAAATACGGGATTGACTTTGATAAAGTGAACGGTGCCAACGGCGCTAATTTACCTGTGCCTGCTACCTATATCATTGGCGTTGACGGTAAAATTAAATATGCATTCTTTAATCCTGATTATACGCAAAGGGCTTCTGTAAAAGTTTTGCTGGAAA
>JBGSIG010000447.1:0-8669 GCA_041742655.1 Ferruginibacter sp.
ATATTGTGAGTTCAAACAAAATGCTCATGGCTGATAGCTTAACTTTTATTCAAAACGAAAATCGACTTGAGTATTCTTTAGAAAGTATTGGTAAAAGAATGACACGAGCAAAAGGCCTTTTTCTCCCATACATTTTATGTATACGCTCGAAAAATAACCGCCCGCAACAATTAGAAAAATAGGCGACAGCCTCCAGAAAAAACACGCCAACGGAGTAACCTATCATTTTTAACTACATCACACATTAGATCCCACCCCATATTTTAATTTCTGATAAAATTTCGTAATATTATAACTGAATAAATAATTAATCATTCAGGCTGTTACAAAACCTGTCGCAGTTTCCTTCTTACCCCCGATCTGCAATTATTTTTTTGCCTTTTATTTTAGAACCTGCTTGCAAGGTTTACAAGAGAAAAATTTAACCGGTATATGAACCAGGATAACTTACTAAAATACCCACCATTCAGGCAACTGAAAGGATATGCTTTTGATCCGTCTCTTTCGTTGTTGCTGGATACGGTAAGCATCAATGAAATGGTATACTCTATCCCCTGGGAAGAAAAGCTGCAGCCAGGGCCGGAGGGTGAATATGTAAAAGTGATTGACAGGGATCCATCAAGCGATGCAGTGTATAAACCTGTTGATCTGAATGCTAAAGAAATTTTGGCTAACAATGGCCTTGAGCCCAGTGTTAGCAATCCCCAGTTTCATCAACAAATGGTATATGCCGTTGCCATGAATACCATTGCCAATTTTGAAAAAGCAATCGGAAGAAAAGTGATGTGGAGCCCCGGCCCAAAAGACAGGCAAAATAATCCCGGCGGCTACGTGCAAAAATTGTTGATTTATCCTCATGCGCTCAGGGAAGCCAACGCCTATTATTCGCCTGATAGAAAAGCATTGTTGTTTGGATATTTTAATGCCACTCCCAGAGATGTTGATCTGCACATGCCTGGCAGCCTGGTTTTTTCGTGCCTGTCGCACGACATCATTGCACACGAAACTACGCATGCAATTCTTGACGGAATATTCAGGCATTATATGGATCAAACGCATCCTGATGTGGGTGCTTTTCATGAAGGCTTTGCAGATATTGTGGCACTGCTTCAGCATTTTTCATTTGCCGAATCGTTAAAGAACCAGTTATCGAAAACAAGAGGAAGTTTTACTGCAGAAAATTTATTGGGACAACTGGCGGTTGAATTTGGTAAGGCTGCAGGTTTCGCCCATTCATTACGTGACGCCATTGGTAAACAGGATGAAATAACAGGCGCATGGATTGCGGCGAAACCTGATGTGAACGCAATAAAAACTCAATTTGAGCCGCATGACAGGGGCAGCATTTTAGTAGCCGTGGTGTTCGATGCATTTATTGCAATCTACAATAAACGAACTGCCGACCTGCTGCGCATAGCAACCAATGGAACTGGCTTGTTGCCCCAGGGAAACCTTAACCCTGACCTCATTAAACGACTGGCTGGCGAAGCGTCAAAAACAGCAGCACAGGTTTTAAATATGTGCATCCGTGCGCTTGACTATTGTCCGCCGGTAGATATAAATTTTGGCGATTATTTCCGTGCTTTGATTACTTCCGATGCAGACCTGGTGAAAGATGATGACCGCAATTACCGGATAGCTTTTATCGATGCATTTAGAAAATGGGGTATTTATCCTGAAGATATTGCTGTTCTATCGGAGGAGACATTAGTGTACTCAGTTGACAATCTTGAAAAAGAGGTAGGTGTATTTAACAAAGCTATTGGTGATTTTTTAAGAGCCTATAAAAACTCCATTGGTTATGAAACCAACAGGCAGGCAATTTTTGACAAGACAAATTCTTTTATCACCGGGCGGCAAAAAGACGGCACTAAAACAAAAGGGTTGCACGAATATTTTTTTGGTGCAACTGTGTTAAATAAAGCCAACAGTGTAATTTTCGAAAAATTGACTGGCCTTGTTCTCTCAGACAATTATAAAAAACTACATATTAAAACTTCTGCCGCACACAAATATGGGCCCTCAATTGAAATTCATTCCATTAGGCTCAACAACAGGGTGGGCCCGGATGGCAACCTGCAAAACCAGGCCATTATTAACCTGGCACAGCGGTGCGGCGTAAAAGTGGCTTATGATGAAGCAAATGATGATTATCGAATAAAAACATTTGAAATAAGAACAACCGGTGAAAATGAAGATCCCGAAGACGACGAAGGCAGCTTCATTTTCCGTGGTGGCTGCACGTTGATTTTTGATTTGAACACCGATGAACTAAAGCACGTGATATCGAAACCCATTTTTGATATTGAAAAAAATAACAGGAGAAAAACTGTGTATGTACCAAACAACAAAAGAGCCATCATGCAGTATCGTTGCAGTTATGGCGACTATGTTGAGCTAACTGGTTTTACCAAAACAATAGAGCCTTTTGCACACATTCATCAAACAAAAACTGACAACAATGGCTAATGTAGATTCCATTACTGTTCGTATGTACAATACCGGTTCAGTGGGCGATTGCCTTTTACTGCTGTTTAAAAAAAATAATGAAATATCTTTTTCTATGCTGATTGACTGCGGTGGATTTAACACTACCACCAAAGCCATCTCCGACTGCGCAAATGATATAAAGCTCACCCTTGGTGACAACCCTTTAGACCTGGTGGTAGTAACACACGAACACCTCGATCATGTGTCCGGTTTTAACCAGGCAAAAACTATTTTCGATTCAATCATATTTAACCAGGTTTGGATGGCGTGGACAGAAAATCCAACGGACCCCATCGCTAAAAAATTAAAAACAGCACTGGGTAAAAAATTGCAGGCACTTATTGCCGCCCTCACAAAAAGTCATAAAAAAGTTGCTACCCGGCTGAGAAGTACCACCAATAGTTTCGGGCTAAACAGGAGGTTAAAGTATTATTCAAAACACTGGGGCGAAATAATTGATGCGTTACATTTTGAAAACGGAACATCGCAAAAAAACCTGGCAGCAGGCCTTACCGTTGCCAATGCCATGACTTATGTAAAAGGAAAATCGAAAGTAAAAACGAAAGCAAAAATGTACCGCAAACCGGGAGATGTAATCAATAATTTGAAGGGTGCAGAAGGAATAAAGTTTCACATACTCGGCCCTCCGTACGATGAAGATTTAAGCGGTATAAAAAAACTGACCGAAAAAACAGAAATGTATTCGCTGCAAAAAAATGCGGCCTTTATCGGCAGCCAGTCATTTTTAAATGCTGTGAATGGCACAACTAATTCCAGTCAATTTCAAAAATCACCGTTCAGTGATAAATACAAACTGAACACAATTGAAGAAAAAGATTTTTTTAAGGCATACCATGGCAGGGAAATGAGCTGGCGACAAATAGAGGAAGACTGGCTCGACACAGCCGGACAATTGGCGATAGCTATAAATAGTTATACCAACAATACCAGCGTGGCAATGGCCATTGAATTTGAAGCGACGGGAAATATAATGCTGTTTCCGGCAGACGCACAATCAGGCAATTGGATATCGTGGCACGATGAAGCTGTATCTAAACAACTGGTAAAAAACGGCGGCAAAACTGCAGATGAATTATTGGAGAAAACAGTGCTTTATAAAGTGGGGCATCACGGAAGTCACAATGGTACCGCTTCTAAAAGCGGGCTTGATAAAATGGGAAACACCGGCCAACTGGTAGCCATGATGCCGTTGGTGCAGGCCAAGGTTCCTACACAATGGGGCGGCAGCAAAAATTTCCCTGCAAGTGGATTATACACAGAGTTGATTAAAAAAACCAAAGGAGCCATCCTGCGTACTGATGAAGGAGCAATAACAGATGCAAGGGCAGTAGAACTCAGGGAAAAAAATCTTTCCCCATCCATGCAAAAAAAATTAAAAGATGCCACTAAAGTATTGTACCAGGAGTGGACTGTGGAAGGATCAAACGAGGAAAATTGTTTGGGAAGGAGTAAATAATCCGGGTTACTATTTTCGCAAATAATTTCGACGGTATTAAATTATAGAAAACTGATATTTTACCTTACATAAATTGGTATCACTTTAATCACTGCATCTTTTAAATTTTCTGATACGGCAGAAATAATAATATCGCTAGGGCTATCACCGGTTTTTAAAAGTATTGCAGCAACGCCTGCTTCTGCTTTTACCGGGTTAATACCAACTAATTCTGCGGTGCCCTTTACTGTAAATTTTACACTGTTTTTAGCATCTGCGATTAACGTTCCATTTGCATCTTCAATACGAGCATACACAAACACCATGTCGGGTTTGCCCCATTGAATTTTTTTGCCGCTATAATCAATGCTCAATTTAATGTGTGATGGCGCAGCAGGCGTTTTCTGTACTGATTTTACCACTTCAATTCCGTTGATAAAACCAATTGCAGACAAAGTTCCGGATTCAAATAGATTGACCTGGAAGGTAAAAGGCGGATGCAATAATTTATCAGAAAACTGATTTGAATCTGGTTGTTGACGTGCAATTAATTTGCCGTTTACTGAAAGAGCCACCTCATCACAATTACTAAACACTTTCACTTCCTTAGTCGAATCATTCCAATCGTTGGCAACAAAGATCATTGGCTTACCAAAATCATTTTCAATATTCCCTGGTTTGCGATATTGGCTTTGATAAAAATAATAGGAGTATTTTGGCAACCTGTAAATGTCCATAATGCCTGATGATTCGATATCTGCAGCGTAGCCCCGTTTATAGTCAAACATCAGCCAATTGGCATCACCAACACGTGTACCTCTCAGATTGTCGTTATGTGCTTCCTGAAAATTCAGCGCCTGTTGCAGCATCCCTTTTTCTCCGGCGCTTCTCAACTGGCGGGAAGTTCTTTCACTTTCGTTTAAATCTTTATACTCTTTTTGGTTGAACCCCGCATTTTGCGCATAGTATTCCCAATCGCCATACTCAGCAATTAGCAAAGGTTTCTTTGTATATTTTTTCCAGTAATCAGGCGCTTTTGCATGTTGCCTTGCTGGGATAAAAACATCATACACATCCTCGAGCCAGCCACAGGTATATACATCTTTAAAAGGCAATTCCTTATGAACTATACTATGAGATTCATTCATATACTCTTTGCTCATACCGGTTTCATTGAGCGATGCTTCCCACAAAATAATACAGGCATGGTTCCTGTCGCGGTGAATCATATCCCTGATATTTTGCAAACTATTTTGCTGAAAAGCCTCTTTTCCAAAAAACTGCCATCCCGGAATTGAGTTCATTACCAATATACCCAATTCATCACAGGCATCTAAAAAAACAGGGGACGGAGGATAATGAGAGCATCTAACAAAATTAAATCCTGCTGCTTTTATTTTATAGGCGTCACGATATTGTGCATTGTCACTAAGCGCATAGCCGATGTAAGGATATTCCTGGTGCCGGTTGGTACCGGTCAATAAAAGTTTTTTGCCGTTCAGTGTAAAAATTCCTTCGGCGAACTGAAAAGTTTTGATACCTGCTTTTATTATTTCTCTGTCAATTACTCTACCATCATACAAAACCTCGATGGTCAGCATATATAAATATGGATTTTCAGGACTCCACAACGAAGGCTTACTTACAATTATTTCCTGGTTAAACGCTGCATAGTCATTTGTAATAATCATTTGTTGCGATGATAAGCTTCTACCCACTTCATTTCCATTCTCATCCTGCAAAATTAATTTTACCTGCGCCTGCTGAAATTCATCGTGGTCATTCTTTACGTCTGTTTTTACTACCAGGGTCGCACTGGTTTCGCTTACATTTTCGTAATGCAAAAGCACTCCCCCGCCAGCTTTCCTGTTGGCTTCTATCGCATCGGAGATATGTACCTTGCTTTTTATTATTAACCAGGCATTTCGATAAATACCGCCATAATAATTAAAGTCAAGATCTTTTATCAGTTTGCCCGGAGGAATATCTGCATTGTCCTGGTTGTTTAACTTTATCAACACCGAATTATCACCGCCGAACTTTACTGCATCGGAAATGTCTACATAAAAAGGAAGATAGCCGCCAACATGCTGACCCACATATTTTCCGTTAATATAAATGGCAGCCTCATGCATGGCTGCATCAAATTGCAGGGCGATTGTTTTTCCCCTGTCAGCCGCTGCAATTGTAAAATTTTTACGATAATAGCAAGTGCCCTGCCACTGTTCATGTATTTTTTCAACAGGCTCAATTGCCGGAGTGTGGGGCAATGTAATTTTCTGCCAGTCAATTTTGCTATTACTCACATCTATCAACGATAGTATTGCCGTTGTTGTATCAATATCCTTTACAAACTCCCATTGTTTGTTAAAAGAAACTTTAAAGGTGTTGGAATTAGATTGCGCACGCAGATTTTTAAAACAAAAAGTTACAATTAAAAGAAGCAGTAAGCGGTTGTACATAGACGTTGTAATGGGTTTATTATTTTTTACTCAGTTCAAACTTTTTCAGACATAATTTAACAAGTGTACTTAAATGATTTTATTCATCTGCTTCATTCACCTTCGTAAATGCTCAACCTGTTTTGAAGCGCTACAATCTTCCGCTGCATATCGTTCATGCGTTGCAGTAAGTAGGTGATGGTTTCTATGCCTTCAAGGTTGATGTCCATTTCGCGGTACAATCGCACCATCTTTTCCAGTTGCGGCAACTCGCTTTCATCAACAAACGTCTTTTCTTCTACCACCGTAATTTCTATTAACCCCGATTGTTGCAGGGAATAAATAAATGATGGGTCAATATTATGATAAATACAAAATTCATTGGCTGCTATTAAATGTGTAGTTGGCATACAAACAATTTTTATTTAAGTTTCTGCAATTCAGTAAATAAAGTTTTTTGCTGTTCCGTTAAATTGGTTGGTAATTTTATATCGTAGGTAACATACAGGTCACCAAATTCACCTTCTTTTTTATATACTGGAAAACCTTTTCCTTTTAACCTTATCTTGGTACCGAACTGCGTTTCTGGATTTACTTTTAATTTCACTTTTCCTTGTAGCGTATCAATGGTTGTCTCGCCTCCAAGCACTGCCGTGTACAAATCAATGTCTGTGTGCATATACAAATCATTGCCTGCCCGTTTAAATGTGGGATGAATGGCAATAACAAAAGTAATAAAAAGGTCGCCTGCCGGGCCTCCATTTACACCCGGTGCACCATGCCCCTTTAATTTTATCACCTGGCCATTTTCGATGCCCGCCGGAATAGTAATGCGGATATTTTTTCCGTTTACAGTAAGGGTTTGCTGCCGTGTTTCCAGCGCATCAGTCAGGTTAAGCTTTAGCTCGGCATTATAATCCTGTCCACGAAATTTTGATTGCCTGCTGCGGCCTGATCCTCCAAACATAGACTCAAAAAAACTTGAAAAATCTCCCTCGTCGCCACCGGAAAATTGATGGCCTTCAGAAGAAAATGGTGATTGCCGTTGCGACCGGCGTTGTTGTTCAAACTGGTCCGCATGTTGCCAGTCTTTACCATACTGATCGTATTTCTTTCTCTTCTCTGCGTCACTCAACACCTCGTTGGCTTCGTTTACCTGCTGAAATTTTTTGTGTGCATCCTTATCGTTTGGATTTAGATCGGGATGTAATTTCCTCGCTAATTTTCGATAGGCTTTTTTAATATCGTCTTCAGTTGCTTTTTTATCAACTCCTAATATTTTATAATAATCAACAAATTCCATACAATTTATTTTGTGCTTTCAGTTCAAAGGTACTAAGCTATACTTTTTTTGAAGTTTTTTTTAGCCATAGATAAATATACCCCATCATTGCAATAATAATCTATGGCGCAAATATTCATTGCATTTTCTGGAAAATACCAATTTCTACCTCACCTTCCTTCTTCCTCTCCTTTATGAGAGGAAGCGAAACTTTATCTTTCAATTAAACATTTAATCTTCCGCATCGTCTGTTATTATTTAATTTATGACTATCCGCAATTGAGTGCAACTTTACAAAAAATGTACTTTTATTAAAAATTGTGTTCACGTACCCTTATCCCTACCTCCCGAATTTTTTCGGAACTGGCTTTCTACAAAGGAGAAGGAACTGAAAGATTGAAGCTAAAAATATTTAGTACCCAGTCAATCTTCTGTTTGCACTTAATTGCAGATATTCGTTATTTAATCAACATGTGTCAGCGAACGCATTGTCTTCATACAAGCACAGTGCTATGAAACTAAGACTATTTTTAAAGGGTTAAGCAGTTAGTTCGCAAAAGCAATACAGTAAAGCTTATTATCGTAAAAGTATAGCATTTATTTCTCACTAGTAGCTGGATAAGCCACCTCATTCGGTAGGGTTCCGACAAAGTTGGAATTGGAAAAATGGCACAGCCAAATTTTTCCAAAGTAGCGAAAGCAGAGGCGTTCCATCTACGTCCCTATTTTTATCGGGATAGAGGCTAAACCAACAAATTTATAAGTGCCCACCTAATAAAGTAAAGTCTTATCGAATTAAACGCCTAATCCTATAAAATAAAAATGAAGAAACAAACCGGGGCAGCCGCTTTATTATTTGCTACAAAACAAACAGGCCTCCTTGCGGAAGCCTGCGTGTTTCGGAACCATTTGTTAAAAAAACAAATATTACGTTTTGCCCTATTGCCAATTATTTACCAAGTAGTTTTAAATGACTTATCAAAGTCTGGAAAATTTTGTG
>JBGSIG010000448.1:0-2829 GCA_041742655.1 Ferruginibacter sp.
GCATAATAGCGTTTCAAATTTAATTGATCACACATTTGAGCAAAGAATGTTTCAACCATGTGTCTTTTTGATTAATACCTCTTTGGATGTTTTTTATAATCATATTGATTGTTCCTAAAAGGTACTTTTAATGTTACTCTATATTGTTCGAACAAATCCATTTGCAAGGTCTTTGATATGTAGGCTCCGTCACCAGGAATTTTCTTTTTAGCAGGCAAATTCTTTACCTGTTTTAAGAAGTTAATATAATGAACATTACCTTTTGTGATACTACTTTGTTGAACTACTCCATTGTCAAAAATAACCACATGTAACTTGTAACCAATAAACCAACTTTTGTTGACGGCACTCCATCCTTTAGCTGGTGCAGTCTCAAATAATTTTCTGAACGCTTTGAAACTTTTTTCTCTTGCCATCTTCACTACAGGCTCCGGAACACTATCTACAATCATTGTCGAGCTGTGGTTTTCAAGATTTGATGATATATGATCCTGAACCTGGAGTATGAAGGGTGTTAACCGCTTTCGCCTTCGGTTAAACCGGCTCCGGTCGATTAAATTTGGAAAAGCTAAAGCATAATCCTTTTTCAATTTACTCCATAAAAGAAGTTCAGGATCGATTCTCAAAGCTTCCATGCAACAAGCTAATGAAACCACTTCAAGGTCATTCATTTTCGGTTGCACAGGATAAAACTGAAAGTTCTTTTTATTACCAGTTTCTTTTTTAAAGAGCTCTTTGTAAATACCATAAAATTTGTGGAAATTTGTTCTGATTTTGTGCATTGTTTTTAGTTCGTTTAGTCACTTACTTAGACAACTTCACAACATTTTTTTATGCATTTTTTTATCACTTTATTTATCAACATATCTTAATAGCACAACACGTTAAAAACTAAAACCCAACCCTGCAGTAACACCGGTATACACCACCGGATCCATATTCCAGAAATCATTTGATGGCGGATCAAGATAAATAATGGGGCCTGCAACCACCTTTGCAAAAAAACCACCTTCGGGCTTTTGATACCTATACCCCACTCCGGGCATGATGTAAGCCTTTGTATCGGAGCCACTGCTGCCATTAAGAAGCTCCTTATAATTTTCAATGTATGGTTCAATTGTTAAACTAAGTTCTATATGCGATGCTTCCTGCCCCGTGAAAAATTGGATGCCGAGCGGAAATGCAATCGCATCATTTAATATAGAGAACCCGGCACGAAAACTGATGTTTATCTTTTTACCGCTGCTAAAAATCCTGTCGTAGTTAACGGAATAGAATGCACCCTTTGATGCAAAATCTGCATATACCGTGTTGCGAGCACTAAATGATTCCGTTTGTCCGTAGCCATTATACACAAAAACAACAAGCATTACTATAGCAAAAATTAGAGATGTTGTTTTGCTCTTATTGAGAAAGATCATTTTTGTAAGCATGCAATAAAACTACAGTTAAATGAATTAATTATTTTGTGTATAGGTAAAACTTATTCCAAAGCCAGGCTTTTTTTAAAAGCTGTTGGATTATCTCCGGTTATTTTTTTAAAAGTTTTATTAAAATGAGAAAGATTTTCAAAGCCACTTTCATAACACGCTTCACTGACAGTTTTATTTTGCAGCAATAATTTTTTTGACTGGTTTATCCGGTATTGGTTCAAAAAATCCGTAAAGGTGAGGTGAGTTGATTTTTTGAAATACCTGCAGAAGGCAGCAGTTGTTAAGTGGGATAGTTTGGCTACTTCACCAACATTGATAGGTTCATGATAATGCGTTTCTATAAAATGATAAATGATGTGTAGTCTTTGTTGTTCTTTTAACACCGCAACACTGGCAATGGGTCTTGTTTTTAAAGCAATCGTTTCTTCGCTCTTTGCCAATATTTGAAAAACTTCCAACAGGCAGATAAGCTGATCGAAATGTGACAAGGTGGTTAGTTGTTTTAATTTTTCACCAGCCAACCTTTTGGTTTCACCATAAAATGCAAGACCGCTTTTTGCCCTTTCCAGTAAATCATTAATAGCAGCTATTTCAGGCAACGCAAAAAATCTATTTCCCAAAAAATGTTCTTCCCATTGTACCACCACCGTTTCTACAATTGTCTTTACACCAAAATCAAAATTCAGGTGCGGAATATTCGGGCCAATCAATGCAAGATCGCTTCCCACATACTTAGAAATATGATCGCCTATATGCCTTGTACCAACAGGCGCTTCCACATATACAATTTCAAACTCAGGATGAAAATGCCAGTAGAAGAGATCATTCAAACGAGGGGTAAGCAGTATCTTAAATGAACTATCCTCATCTGATTTTACATTTTCTAATTTTACTTTCATGGTGAGTGGGCAATGGTCTCCCGATAGTTATCGGAAGGTGAAAAACAGAACATTAAAACAGCAGTTTTAACCTCTATTGCTCCTTATTCTTTCAAATGTCATAAAAAATATCAATACAGCATCACTATTGGCAATTACAAATGTAGATACCGCCTGGTGGAGTAACTACTTTTGATGTATCAAATTAACGAAAAATGTAGCATATGCAACGGGCGATTTCACAAAACGGTTTAAGCCACCACCCTCTACAAATGGTATTCAATTCTTTACCTTCGATAAAGCAATTCAAAAATGCAAATCATATAACGACATGCAATTACAGAACTGAAAATGGCTTTTGTACCCGAAGCAACCGCCAATGCCCTGCAACATTATTTACTTTAACTTTAAACAATTAAATACGCTATATGGAACAAAAAAATATTACTCCAACAATGGTGCCTACGATGACGCCCACCATGGCACCCACTATGGCTCCAAACAATGCCCATAAAGAC
>JBGSIG010000449.1:0-1704 GCA_041742655.1 Ferruginibacter sp.
TAAGCAATATGAAGCGGTTCTGAACCAACATAAAATGCTTGACTTTTCAACAATGCGTATGGAATTTTATCAAAAAAAATCAATCAATTAATATCTTAAAAACAAAAAAATGAACAAAATAAAATTTTTCTCAATAATAATTGCAATGCTTATGATGGTTTCATTTGCAAATGCACAACACAAAAAATGTAAAAAAGAATGTAAATCCGAAATGAAAATCGGCTTTGTAGAAATTGGCAAAATGAAATTAAAAGAAGGCGTAACAGACGACCAATTCATAGAAATTGAACGAAATATCCGCAAAGGAATCATCAATATGCAGCCAGGTTTTGTAAGTCGTGAATTTGGAAAAGATACAGATGGGTTAAGACCGTTGCATAAAGGCGTAGATTTATTTCTCAATACTATCAGTGTTTAAAATTTTCATTTTATCCGATTTTAAGCATCGTTTTCTTTGTTCGGTTTCAGTTTTTTATGCTTTTTAAGGTCATTTTATGACCTTTTTCGTCGCTTTTTAGCGATTGGACGCAAATATCCCTGGACTTCTGTATAAATTATAACACATCGCTTCGATCAGATTCTGTGTATGCATCTTGCTGATGCCCCTGTATCTTGCCACGCCGCCATTAAACCATCTTTTAATACTTCCAAAAGTGCGTTCTACCGCATCGGCGGTCCGATTTGAATCTTGTTTGACCTACTAGTTTATTGAATTTCTTCTCCCAATGTGTTAAAACTTTGTTTTTCTTTGCCTTTTTTAAAAGATGATTTTTTAGATTTAGCTTTTTTAATAAGGCTTCATTTTTCTCTGATTGATAGCCTTTATCCCCACCTAACGGTATGTTTGGAGGCAAATCTGCTGACATTAAAACTTCCTCCAAATTACTGGTTTCATTCACGCTGGCTTTGGTCGTAACCACTCCCAATACCAAGCCTTCTTCATCGGTAACATGATGTTTTTTATAGCCAAAATGGTATTTACCACGCTTTTTGAGCCATGAGGCTTCGGTATCTACGCTATCGGCATAGTCTTTTTTTACAGTAGATTCTTGCTCATCTGCTCGGTCTTCGGTAACGATGTGATTAGTCTTGCCTTTCGGTCTTAAAGGTGTTTCTATCACACTTGCATCTACGATTGCCCCTGTTTTTACTATGATTTTATGGGCTTCTAATTGGCGATTTAGCTCTTTGAATAGCTTTTCATAAATATTCTCCTTGCTCATCGCCGTCCGAAATCTACTCAATGTGCTATGGTCGGGAGAGGTTTGTTCGATGCTTAATCCACAAAAATAACTGAATGAAAGGCTATCGTTGATGCGGTCTTCTATTTCATAATCACTCAAGCCATACCAAGTTTGTAAAAGACACATTTTGAATAAAAGTAATCCATCGTAGCTGGGTGTACCTACGGCACTCTTGCCTCGGGTATAATGCTTGTCTATCAGCGAACTAATACCTTTCCAGTCGATTAGTGTGTTGATTTGTGTAAAAAAAACTTGCTTCACTTTACGAGTTCGTGGGTCGCAAATGCTATCGGCAAAGGTCGGATTTTTGGCTATTTTCATACCTCTAAAATACAAATTTTATCATTAAAAAATGAACTATTTACCCTCTTTTTTTTACATTTGCCATGCAACGGTCTTATAATACCATTTGATAATAATGTAAGTGCAAAATATTTGACTACTGTTTTGAATTCAAAGC
>JBGSIG010000450.1:0-1820 GCA_041742655.1 Ferruginibacter sp.
CATCTAATGCTCATAAAATAGAATTAAAAGGAGAATCGCTGAGGAAGAAAAATAAAAACTAACTTTACATCGCTACAACAAATCCTTGCAAGTGGTAAACTTTGCTACTGAAATACTGGTAAACTTTGACCGTAATCTCCACCTGTATTATACTTCAAAGTTGCTTGATGTCGACATCACAAATAAATAAGTAAATTGATACCCACAACCCCTAACGAATCAACATAAAATTACCTTTTTTGGCAAATGTATTTGGCCGGTTCGCAAACTTGTACAATATGTGGTACACATAGTTGTCTTTAGGTTGCCTGATATTTTTAAAAGTCCCATCCCAACCTTTTTGCAAATTGTCTGACTCGTAAACAACCTGACCCCATCTGTTGTAAATTTTTAATTGGCCGGTTATAGCGCAATTGGCAAGTGGTTTATACAGATCATTTTTACCATCATTGTTGGGCGTAAAGGCTGTTGGCAAATACACGAAACATTCACAGTTATTTGTTTTTTCGGTTACTATTACAGTATCCCTTACCGTGTTGCAATAGGTTGTTACATCAGCCCAGTAAATGCCGGGTTGTTTTACAATAAAATAATTTTCCCTGCTTCCATCCTGCCATACATAACTAAAACCTTTTTGGTCTAAACTGTTTTTTAGCATGAGTGTATCATATTGACAGAGCTCTTTATCTGCACCTAAATGAACGAGCGCATAAAAAGGCTGACAAATACAGGAGTCTTTTGCAATCACCTTAATGCTGTCACGGGTTGTGCCGCAAGTATTGGTGGTTTGAAGCCAGTAATTTCCGGGTCGGGATATTGTTATGCTATCCCCAACAGAGCCAGTTGACCATGTATAATGATCGATTGATTTTTTGGGAAAAGCATTTTTTAAAACAATTGAAAATGGAGAACATAATAATGTATCACCCCCAATAAAAACTTTTGGTATTGTTGCGGAGTTTATTACAATGGAATCTCTTTTTGTACCGCATGCGTTTGATGCCTCTACCCAAAATGTTCCGGGATTGGTCACCGAATAATTTATTGAAGAAGAACCATCCTGCCACAGGTATGACGTGATACCCGATGTATTTAATGGAGCCAATTGCAATGTGCTACCTGTGCATAGAACAGTATCGTTACCCAATGTAATAGCGGGATAAGGCAGGATAGTTATATCAACGGAATCCATTGTGCCGCAAGTATCCGGCAGTGTGTGATATCTCAGATAATACTTTCCGGAGGTATACGCGGTTATTGAATCACCGGTCTTTTGCTGCCCATCCGGCAAGGTCCATGTATAGCCACTTGATCCTTTAATGCCGGTGCCGGTTCCTTTAATAAGCACTCCTTTGTTAGAGCAAAAAGGTGCGTTGCTTTGAATGTTAACTGACAACTTTGCCTTGCAACCTGGTGCATTACAAAATTCGCTATAACTCGTTAGGCCAAATGAAAAGCCGTAGGTAGGAAAGTGATAATAGAATTTGGCTTCCCACGTAACAGGGTCGAGCCTAAACAGATCATCCAGGTGACAAGTATATAAATAACCGTCACCCATTGTGATAAAACCCATTGATCCGGTTGAGCCTTCCCCGGTATATGTTATCACCTCTAAGCTTCCGGTTGCGATATCAATTTTTGCTATTTTACTGCCTATGCAGGAAACATATAGAAACCCATCTAAAAATGTTAGGTCGCCTGCACTTTCGAGATAATTTGCTGAAAGATCTGCTATAATATCAGCTTGACCCGTATTTAAATTAAGCTTAACCACATGCCATTGCCCGGTTGTTGTATAAGAACATAGAAAAAGGTTTGAC
>JBGSIG010000451.1:0-3307 GCA_041742655.1 Ferruginibacter sp.
CACCTTCACCGCAGTTTGTAAACCCGCCATGTCAAAATTTGTAAATGCCCATCTTATTCCACGGGGGTTAGTGCCCTTCCAAAAACTTTCACCACTTCGGTCATAGTCTCCACCAAAGGTATAAGCCTGCGGGTGGTGTACGTCGAATTCTGGCGTATCAAATTTGCCTCCCTTTTTGTACGCGTCTTTCCAAACAAAAAAAACTTCGTACACCGTGTTGGCAGCATTAACTTCCAGTTCGTAGTAGCAGTCGCCACCATCGATGAATACTTCCAAATCGTTTTCCAGGAAAACGATGCTGTCTCTTTCGGTTTGCCTTGCTTCCACAAAAGGTTCCTCTGCCGTAAAAGCAATGTATAAAAATTCATCGCTCCAGAGTAAGGCTGTTTGTGTATTGTACATTCCTTTATCACCGGTAACCATATCCACAAATCGTTTGCTCCAATTGGCATTTTTCCAAAGTTCTTTTTTAAGGTTACCATCAATATTTATAGCGAATGGAATTTTTTTAGCAGTATAATCAGTCTGAATCATTACAACAATATTTATTTCTACAATGTCTCTTACGGCAATGCATATGCGATGATTTTGTTTCCTTTTGGTGTTCCTAGTTTCTCCCCGCCACAGGCCAACACGATGTACTGTTTACCATCCACACTGTACATTGCCGGTGTTGCAAAAGAAGCCGCCGGCAATTTTACCTGCCAAATTAATTTACCGCTGTATTTGTTAAATGCCCTGAACATACCGTCTTTAGTCGCAGCAATAAACAGTAACCCATTTTCAGTTACTATCGGGCCGCCATAGTTTTCACATCCTGTTGGGTTAGTATCCTGGCCAGGTAGTTCAGGCGTACTCCCCAATATAGATTGCCAAAGATGTTGACCGGTATTTAAATCAATTGCTGTTAGCGTTCCCCAGGGTGGTGTAATAGCAGGCAATCCTTTATCATCTAAAAATTTGGGATAACCATCATGAACGAATTTATCAGGTTTTATTTTTGACAGGTAATCAGATACCAATTCTTTTTTTTCTACTCCAAATAAAAATTCCACCAATTGTTGTTTATCTTCTTTTGATATATTGTAAACCCCCGGCATTTTTCCTTTGCCGTTGCTGATAACCTGACTTACCATTTGCTGGTTTAGCTTTTGTGCAATGCCGGTAAGGTTGGGATACCCGCTGCTGGCATTACCTTCACGCTGGTTACCATGGCAGGCAGCACAATGAATCGTGTATATTTGTTCTCCCGCAGATTTTTTAGAGTTAGCTCCACTTCTGCCACTCCTCTTCGTAAATTCTGACAATTTTTCCTGGCTATTCATTTTTAGATACCATGCCATTTCGTTGGCATTTACATACAAAATACCCTTGAAAGGATCAGCGGCCGCACCCCCATATTCTGCACCGCCATCATAACCGGGCAACAACAACATATTGGTGGTGTCTGGTGTTGCAAATAATCTTTTATCTGCCGCCATTACTATTTTTCTAAGCTCTTCTTTATTATTTGCGAAAGGGCTGATATCGTTTTCCGTTAACTCATCTATTTGTCTTGCATAGGCCTTGGGTAAAGCTGGTACGGGCTGCGTAGGCCAAGCTTCGTCTCCGGCTAATTTTGCTGCCGGCACTTCAACCTCATTGATAGGAAATAAAGACTCGCCGGTATTTCTATTGAACACATACGTGTACCCCTGCTTGGTTACCTGCGCCACTGCATCTACTTTCTTGCCATCTTTTGTAACAGTTATTAAGTTAGGAGGTGCAGGTGGATCCCTATCCCAGATATCGTGGTGTATCATCTGGAAGTGCCATTTATAAGTACCACTATCGGCATTTAGTGCCAATAAACAATTTGCATAAAGATTCGTTCCTAACCGGTTAGCACCATAAAAATCAGGCGCTGCAGAACCTAGTGGAATAAAGATGGTGCCGGTTTTTACATCTACCGACATGCCTGCCCAATTATTTACAGCTCCAACATTGGTATTTTTGTAAGTGTCTTTGGGCCATGTATCATAGCCCTTTTCGCCTGGGTAGGGAATGGTATGAAATGTCCACATTAATTTTCCGGTATGTACATCAAATGCTTTTACATCTCCTGGTGCAGCACCCGCATCTTCAGCAACCCTTACCGGCATTATTATTAAATTCTTATAAATCGCACCGGGTGTAGTGCTTGTGATGAATTTATCTTTTGCCTCGGCTGGCAGGCCGGTATGTAAATCTACTTTTCCATTTGTGCCAAATGTGGAAATCAATTTTCCATCTGCAGCATTTAATGCAGTGAGGTTTGATGCTACTGTAATAAATACCCGCTTATCATTGCCGCTTTCCCAATAAGCAACTCCCCTGCTGGTTCCGTTTGAAGCCAACGAGTCTTTGTATAACCATAATTCTTTGCCGGAAATTGCATCCAAAGCAAATACTTTTAAACCCGCTGTTACACCATATACCACACCATTCACCATCACGGGGTTCATTTGCATTTGCCCACTGTCAGGCGTTTCATACGTCCATGCCACCGCCAGGTTTTTCACATTAAGGGTGTCAATTTGGGTAAGCGTAGAATAATGGTTACGGTCGGGGCCGCCGAGGTATTCCGTCCAGCCATCGTATTTATTTTTTACTGACGATGTGCAGCCAGCCAGTAAAAATACGGCAGCAACTATTTTAAAATTTTTCATACAGCGTTTAATTTTTCCGGGAGTTATGTTGTTATCTTTTTAACGCTGCCATTTGTACATCAAAAAATTTCACTGTTTCAATTACATCAGGTACATTATTTTCCCAGTTCGATTCATGCTCAATGGACATCATCCCGGTAAATTTTTGTCTTTTCAATTCTGCAAAAATTGGGGCAAACTCAATCACGCCTTTTCCTACCACTGTATCATCAGCATTTGTTTTATCGAATGTTACAATGTCTTTTAGATGAACCCCATAAATATGTCCTTCCAGTTTTTTCAGGCAATCAACCGGATTTAATCCACTGCGGCTCCAATGCCCAACATCGGCACATGCGCCCAAATTTGGATGGCCCTGAATAGCGGCCAATACTGAATCAGGGCTCCAGTACATGTTAGGTCGTGGATGATCGTGAATAGCAACTTTTATATTGTATACACCGGCAAGACTATCAATCATATCCCACTGCGTTTTTATTGGTTCTGATGTGATATAGCTTAGTCCAAAATCTTTAGCCAATTCAAAAGTCTTTACCCATTCGTCTCTATTTTTGGGTGTAGTTACACCCATGGCAATCATTTGTATGTTGTGTAATTGCAAATAGCCTTTTAGCTTTTGC
>JBGSIG010000452.1:0-5903 GCA_041742655.1 Ferruginibacter sp.
TAAATTCATTGCTAAATTAACTATGTAATCCCGCTGTGAAGTGAACAAAAAAGCCTCCGTTAATAAAAACGAAAGCCTGATAAAATAAAAATATTTAATTACGCCTTTACAAGCGTGCCTACTTTTTCACCTGTTATCACCTTTAACAAATTCCCCTTCCTATTCATATCAAAAACAATAATCGGCAATTCATTTTCCATACATAAAGTGAAAGCTGTCATATCCATAACTTTCAAATTTTTGCTGATACATTCATTGAAAGTAATGTTTTCATATTTTGTAGCAGTTGGATCTTTTTCGGGGTCCGCACTATAGATGCCATCTACCCGGGTTCCTTTTAAAATAACTTCGGCTTTAATTTCAACTGCTCTTAAAGAACCCGCAGTATCTGTTGTAAAATAGGGGTTTCCGGTACCGGCGCCAAAAATAACCACACGGCCCTTTTCTAAATGGCGCATTGCCCTGCGGCGAATATAAGGTTCAGCAATTTGTTCCATTTTTATAGCACTTTGTAAACGGGTATACACACCCGCTTTTTCAAGCCCGCTTTGTAATGCCATTCCATTGATTACGGTGGCTAACATACCCATATAATCACCCTGTGCCCGCTCAATACCAGTTTCTGCCTCATTCATACCACGGTAAATATTACCCCCGCCAATCACTATTGCTACCTGTACTCCAAGGTCTGTAATACTTTTAATATCCTGGGCATACCTGGCTATTACGTCGCTGTCTAACCCAAAATTTTTATCGCCCATTAAAGCTTCGCCGGAAAGTTTAAGAAGAACCCGTTTGTATTTTGGTAGCATAGTCAACTATTTTTTGCGCTGCGAAGATATACGTTTTAAGCCGCCCTGATTATTTTTTGTAGAAGTAATCATATAAAAAAAGCGAAACCTTCGTTTCGCCTTTTAATAAATATGTTGGAAAATTATCCTAAAGCAACTCTTTTAAACTCAGTGATCTTTAAGTCTGCATCTATACTTTTTAAATAATCAGCAACAGATTTACCATTGTCTTTTACAAAAGCCTGTGCCATTAAAGTATTGTCCTTAAAGAACCTGTTTACTTTACCCACAGCAATTTTTTCAGCCATTTCAGCAGGCTTGCCTTCAGCTTTAATTTGCTCAATGGCTATTTCTCTTTCCCTTGCAATTGTTTCAGGCGCAATAGAAGTTTCGTCAATTGCCAATGGATTCATTGCTGCAATCTGCATAGCTATATCTTTACCTGCATCGGCAGCATCTTTGTTAAACCCTACCAATACGCCCATACGGTTTGTACCATGTATGTAAGAGGCCACATAAGCGGCTTCAACACGTTCAAATTTGATGGCAATTTTTTCACCGATGGCAGCTAATTTATCATTAATTAATTCAGAAACTTTAGTACCATTAATAGCTACCTCATTTAATTCTTCTGCACTTTTTACATTGTTGGCAATTGCCGCATCCATAATGCTTTGCGAAAAGGCAACAAATTCTGCATTCTTGCTAACAAAATCAGTTTCGCAACTGATGCACACTATAATACCTGCATTGTTATCAGCATTTGTTTTTGCTAATACAACCCCTTCTTTAGCCTCTCTGTCGCTGCGCTTAGCGGCAACTTTTTGACCTTGTTTACGTAACCAGTCAATAGCCGCTTCAAAATCGCCATTGCTTTCTGTTAATGCTTTGCGGCAATCTAACATGCCTGCTCCTGTTGTTTGACGCAGTTTATTTATATCGGCTGCGGTTATTGTTGCACTCATAAAATAATATTTTTTACCTCAAACGACAATGGTTTTAGCCAATGTTTGAGAATTTTAATTAATCAGTTTTTATAAAGCCAATACATTAAAGTATTTGCTAAAATAAAATATGCTACCTCGTTAAATAAACGCTTGCGCATATTCTCTGATGAGAAATGTCAAGTCAAGTTATCTTGCACCTCCACCGCTACTACCTGCTGGCCTTCTGCCACCGGCTCCTGGTCCTGGTACACGACGTTTTGTTGGCGCAGCACCTCTTGCTCTTTTATTTCTATCATCACTGCTGTCGGCTTTTTGTTCAAAACGGGCTGCTTTTGCTTCTGCAGTTTCGTCGCTATCAGCAGAAGTATCTTCGTCATCTTTTTCTGCTAAACGCTCAGCTAAACCTTCTGCAATGGCAGCAACAACGTAGTTAACAATAATAGCGATAGATTTAGTAGCATCATCATTTGCAGGAATTGCAAACTCAACTTTATTAGGGTCGCAATTTGTATCAACCATACCAAAAGTGGTAATGTTTAAACGCTTAGCTTCTGCAAGGGCGATGTGTTCATGGCCGATATCAACCATGAATATTGCTGCGGGGATACGGCTTATTTGCGCAATACCGCCCAACACCTTTTCCATTTTATCTTTATCACGGGTAAGTGTTAAACGCTCTTTTTTTGTAAGATTGTCAATGCTGCCATCATTAAGCATTTTTTCGATGCTCTGCATTTTTTTTACGCTCTTTCGAACGGTATTAAAGTTCGTAAGCATGCCACCTAACCAACGTTCAGTTACAAAAGGCATGTTAATACGTTTTGCACAATCAGAAACAATTTCTTTTGCCTGCTTTTTAGTAGCAACAAACATTATTTTTTTACCACTTTTTGCAATTGATTTAAGTGCAGCAGCAGTTTCCTGTAAACCTTCTACGGTTTTGTTCAGGTCAATAATGTGTATACCTTTTTTCTCAGCAAAAATGTACGGTAACATTTTAGGGTTCCACTTCTTTTTTAAGTGACCAAAATGAACACCTGCTTCAAGAAGTTGCTGTTGTAAGGAAGTATTTTCCATTGTATATATTTAATGTTTTGTGTTTGATATTTATTGTTTACCACCGGGTTTGAAGTTTGTTGATTGCGTTATAACAACGAAAACCAATAACCACCAAACCAAAAACAGTTTAACGTTTGCTGAACTGGAAGCTTTTTCTTGCTTTTTTGCGACCTGGCTTCTTACGTTCAACAGCACGTGGGTCACGTTTAAGCATGCCTGCTGCTTTCAATACCGGGCGATAGTCTCCACTAACTTCCAGTAAAGCACGGGCAATACCTAATTTTGCAGCTTCGGCCTGGCCTTTTATGCCACCACCTTGTGCGTTAATAACTATATCAAATTTGTCTGTCGATTCAACAATTTTAAGCGGAGATTCTACCTGGTTTTGCAGGTAAACCAAAGAAAAATAATTTTTATAATCTTTTCCGTTAATTGTTATTTTACCATCTCCCTTGCTTAAGAAAACACGGGTTACAGCTTCTTTACGACGGCCAACTGCATTTTTTTGCTTTTCCATTTATTTTATCTTATTTACTAATCCCCCTTCAGGGGATAGGGGTTTTAGAATTTTAATTCGGCTGGCTTTTGTGCGCTATGCTGATGTTCGGCACCTGCATATACAAATAATTTTTTGTACATCTTACGACCTAGCCTGTTTTTTGGCAACATTCCCTTGATCGCTCTTTCGATGATCACTTCGGGTCTGCGCTTTAATAGATCTTTAGCAATTTCTTCTTTACGGCCACCAGGGTAACCACTAAAGTTGTCATATACTTTTTCATCCATTTTATTGCCGGTTAGTTTAACCTTCTCGCAATTAATTACAATTACATAATCTCCGCAATCAACGTGTGGAGTGTAATAGGCTTTGTTTTTACCACGCAGAACTGCCGCAATTTTAGAACACATACGGCCAACGGTTTGATTAGTACCATCTATTACATACCAGTTGTGTGTAACGGTAGCCTCGTTCGCATGTTTGGTGGTGAAATGTAGTTTACTCATTTTTTATATTTTAGTTTAATTCCTTTGAATCCTGAGCGGAGCCGAAGGATGGTTATGCCTTCGCTATCCCGAAGGGTTTTTTTAATGGACGGCGAAGGTAGGAGGGTATAGTTTAATTTCCTACGAAATTAGAAAGTATTTTTTATTGAAGCTTTGTAATTGATTGGTTTTCAATAAATATTTTGATCAAAAATTTTACTACCTGCTTACAAAGATTGAAGAACACAGGAGTTTTGAGGTTTTCGGTTTTGAAAAGCATACCAAATTTTGCTGGTCCCTTTATTTTTTTGATCCATTTATGAATTAGTCTACCTACTTAACAGATTCCATTTTTAAATCAGCAATTAGTCGATGTAATATTTAATTTTACCTGACAAGAAATTATATGTACGATAAAAAACAGACAAAAATTTTACAGAACGAAACCAGTGAATGGCTGGCATCTAATAACACAATAATTAATGAGGAGAATATTAGTGGACTAAGAAATGTACTCCGGTTTCATGAATATAGATATTATGTGCAAACCGATCCGTTAATAAGCGATGCAGAATATGACAGCTTATACAAATTATTGGAAAAATCGGAAAAGGAAAATCCTGCACTCATAACTCCGGACTCTCCCACGCAAAGAGTGGGTAAAGGATTGGTAAGTAGCTTTCCAAAAGTGCAACACCTGGTGCCCATGCTTTCTTTAGAGAATTCCTATAACGCCGAAGATTTGCTGGACTGGGACAGAAAAGCAAGAGAGCTTTCTGGCTTAACTGAAATAGAATATTGTGTTGAGCCCAAATTTGATGGTGCCAGTATTTCTCTTATTTATGAAGATGATAAATTAAATCGCTCGGCCACACGTGGAGATGGTGTTGTGGGCGATGAAATAACTCAGAATACAAGGCAGATAAAATCCGTTCCGCTCACCGCACAATTTAGTAAATACGGGATAGAGCAAGTGGAGATACGCGGAGAAGTGCTCATTAATAAAAATAATTTTAAAAAATACAACGATAAGCTGATTGAAGAAGGCATTCCGCCCTTTGCAAACCCGAGGAATTCGGCTGCAGGTTCTTTAAGAATAAAAGATACAGCCGAAGTAGGACGACGGAACCTTGAAGCTTTTTTGTACCATGTTAGTTATATAAGTACAGCCGATAGTCGCCAGCCACAAACCCACTCTGGTATGCTTGACATGCTTTGGAACCTTGGATTTAGAAGCCCTGAAAAGGAAATGCTGGTGGTAACGGGTATTTATAAAGTAATACAACATGTTGCCGAATTTGAAATCAAAAGAGATTCGTTGCCTTATGAAATTGATGGAATGGTGGTGAAGGTAAATGATCTGCTGTTGCAGGATCGTTTAGGGATGACATCTCACCATCCCCGCTGGGCCATTGCATTTAAATTTAAAGCAAGGCAGGCTACCAGTAAACTATTGTCGGTAGAGTTCCAGGTGGGCAGAACCGGTGCCGTGACGCCAGTTGCAAAGATAGCAGCAGTGTTGGTGGGCGGAGTTACCGTGACAAGTATTTCCATTCACAACGAGGAATACATCAAAGAAAAAAACCTGATGTTGAACGATACCATTTTGATAGAAAGAAGTGGAGATGTTATACCGCAAATAGTAAAATCGTTTGAAGAACTTCGTGACGGGCAGGAAAAAGCAATACAGTTTCCTACACACTGCCCGGTGTGCGGTGATTTATTATTTAAACCCGCAGACGAAGCTGTATGGCGTTGTATTAATATTAACTGCAAAGCCCAGGTAGTAGAGCGGATTATTCATTTTGTAAGTAAAGATGCAATGGATATCAAGAGTTTTGGCGAGGCGAACGTTCGCAAATTTTACGGGCTAGGTTTATTAAAAGACGTACCGGGGATTTATACTTTAGACTTTGATGCCGTTGGCAAATTAGATGGGTTTGGCAAAAAATCACTGGAGAATTTGCAGGCAGCTATCACCAATTCTAAAATGCAACCGCTCCATCGATTAATTTATGGATTGGGTATTCGTTATGTTGGCGAAACCACTGCTAAAACACTGGCAAATTTTGTAGATCATTTACTAGAATTTACAAATTACAGCGAGGAGCAATTGCAGGGC
>JBGSIG010000453.1:0-1807 GCA_041742655.1 Ferruginibacter sp.
TTTCATCCCCACAAAGGTATTTAAATTTTTAGGCACATGCGACGCGGCGTGTATTAAGAAGGAAGGGTATATTGCAGATAGTTTTTCATTTTATGTCTGATCAAATTTTACTACCGGCTTTTGAGGTTTTATTGAGTAATCCGGATCAGGCTTGCTTCTTAAGTTGTGACATAATGCAAACTGCTATGCCGGCCAATTTTTTGCGCATTAATGGGTGACAAGTTGGGTTATTATTATGTTGTTATTTCCTATGCTATTGCCCTTGCATATCCCACGGTATCCCTGTACAACTGTGGCGATACATCCGCATTTACTTTAAAGAAGCGGCTGAAATAATACTCATCTTCATAACCCAGTTCCCAGGCAATTTCTTTTACTGTTTTGTCGGTCATGTATAGTTCCCGTTTTGCCTCAATGATGATACGCTCGTTTATAAGACTGCTGAGTGTTTTATTAAAATGTGTCTTGGTCATTTTTGCCAATGCTTTCGGAGAAATGTAAAGCATCTCTGCATAATCAGCAGGGGAGTGTTTGGATTTATAGTTGTCTTCAATGGCATCCTTAAGTTTTTGAAGAATAAATGGTTCCTTATTGTCTTTCACGTTTTCGGCTGCGCCAGGTTGTTGTAGTGTTTTTAACCGGGATGCAGTTATCAAAAATATTTTCAGGTACGAAACTAATAATTCATATTGTGCCAGGGCGGGATTTTGCATTTCAATTTCTATCTGGCCGGTCAACATTTTTAAAGTAACTGCAGCATTCTCATCAACCTCCACAAATGGAGGCTGATATACATTATTGTACAATACGCCATTGCAGGCTACTTCTTTATCATGCTTATGGATACAAAAAAATTCAGGATGAAAATAGATAGCAATCCCTTTGATAGATCGGGTCTCAGAAAACATATAGGGTTGATAGGGAGCAAATGCAAATAAACTGTTTGCAGTAAAATCATATTCGGCAAAATCGGCTTTTAATTTTCCGGAACCTTCTGTCACCCAGATCAGAGAAAAAAAACTGTTGCGTTGAATATGATCGAAAAAGCCATTGTCCTCAAAATGAAAAAGTTTAAAGGCAAGGTTCCCGTTCTGCTGGTTTACCAGGGTAAAAGTTGATTGGTTAAGCATCTTATCCTTTATTTATATTTTTTTAAAATGATTGTTGCAATATGCCCGCCAAAACCAAATGTATTGCTCATGGCATAATTGATCTGCTTTGATTGTGCCTTTCCTAAAGTTAGGTTGAATTTATCGTTATAAGCAGGTTCCACATCAGTAGTATTGATGGTTGGCGGCACCAGGTTATTTTGTATGGCTTTTACAGAAATGATGGCTTCAATGGCACCGGCTGCTCCCAGCAAATGCCCGGTCATTGATTTGGTGGCGCTGATATTTAAATTTCTATTTTCGCCAAACAGTCTCGTAATCGCTTTCAGTTCACTTTCGTCACCCATGTGTGTTGATGTGGCATGTGCATTTATGTAATCAATTTGCGACGCATCCATTTCAGCATCTTCCAATGCATCAAGCATTCCCAAATAAGCGCCTTCACCCTCAGGATGTGTGCCTGTAAGATGGAATGCATCGGCTGCCATACCGGTTCCAACAACCTCTGCCAATATGTTTGCACCACGACTCACCGCAGATTCCAGGCTTTCTAAAATCAAAGCACCTGCGCCTTCACCTATCACAAAGCCATCTCTTTTAATGTCGAATGGCCTGGAGGCACCTTTGGGATCTTCGTTGTTTGTTGATAAAGCTTTCGATGCATTAAAACCTCCGATAGAACTTTCGTTGATGGGCGC
>JBGSIG010000454.1:0-18021 GCA_041742655.1 Ferruginibacter sp.
TTTTCTTTTGGATCTACCCAGTAAGAAGTTTGAAAAGCACCACCCCAGCTATAAGTGCCCGCTTGTGAAGGAGATTTTGCGCTGCCTTTTTCAGTAACAACTTCAAATCCTAAACCGAATTTGTCATCATCAAAAGCAATATCTCCAATCTGGTTCATTGTCATCATGCGTACCGTGTTGCGGCTGAGTAATTGCTTGCCGTTATAGGTTCCGCCATTTAACATCATTTGTAAAAAAACTGCATAGTCATACGCTGTGGATGAAAGCCCTGCACCACCCGAAAAATAACTTTTCTTACGCAAGGGATAATCAACATTTACTCCTAACGCATCTCCGGTTTGTTTTTGTAATATCCCTGTTGAATCTTCGCTATAGATATTTACCAGGCGGCTTGCTTTTGCTTCTGGCAAATTAAAATAAGTGTCCGTCATTCCCAGCGGTGCAAAAATGCGTGTCTTGAAAAATTCATCCAATGATATTCCTGACCATATTTCTACCAGGTAGCCCAGCACATCCACATTTAAGCCATAAGTAAATCTTTCTCCGGGCTGGTGCATCAGCGGCAGGGAACCTAACCGGTTCATGGCCGCTGATAATTTATCGTTTTCAACATCTAATCCCGCGGTAATATTATTTTTAGCATAAATAGCGGTGGCTTCTTTGCTGCCTATTTGAGCATACCCTAAACCGGATGTATGCGTTAGCAAGTCACGGATAGTAGCTTGCCGCTTTGCCGGAACTGTAGTATAGGTAGAATCTTTTTCATCAAATTTATCCAGCACTTTTTCATTTGCAAAAGAAGGAATGTAATTAGAAATAGGATCATCTAACAAGAATTTACCTTCTTCATACAACATCATAACAGCCACACTGGCAATAGCTTTTGTTTGAGATGCTATCCTGAATATATCGTCTTTCTTCATGGCAGCTTTGGTAGTAATATCATTGTAGCCGGCAGATTTATAATACACAATTTTTCCATTCCGAATCACCAAGCCTACCGAGCCGTTTACCCAGCCTTTTTTAACCCAGTCATTCATTTGGTCATCAATTCTTTTTAACCTGTCCGCTGAAAAGCCACTTGCAGCCACATTGGTTGCAAGCTCAATTTTTTGTGCAGTTAAATTGAGGGAAAATAATACAGCCATCAGAAAAAAAACTGTGCCTAATTTCATAAATTTTGTTTTAGATTTTTTTGAGAAGGAAAGTTAAGAGATTTTGCAATATTGAGTTGGTGATCTTAAAAGTTCTACTTCAATTATTTTGGAAGTATAAATAAAACTAAGGTATTTTTTCTGTTATTTGATTTTCGTTGTAAACAATCGCAACTATTTTTGTTCCCAAAATAAAGAGGTGGCAGTACAAGATAAATTTGGTAAGTTTATGTTTTAAAACGATTGCAGAAAAGTACAAAAGTACATTTGTAAATACCTCACGCTGTTCCGCTATCAATTTATTTAAACAACTCTTTCTTCTCTTACAAAAAAAATATTATGTCATCACGTAGAAAATTTTTACACCAATCCTCCATGCTGGTTGGCGCAGGCGCTTTGTCGTCTGTATTTGACAACAAAGCATTTGCTTATTTTAAAAACCGGGTGGCGCCAAGCGATCAATTAAATATTGGTGCCATTGGAATTAATGGAATGGGCTGGAGCAATGTAAAAGCTGCGTTAAAAGTGCCGGGCGTAAACCTCATAGCTGTTTGTGATGTAGACAAAAATGTGATTGATAAACGACTGGCAGAACTGGCTCCCTTAAATGTAGATGCATCTAAAATTAAAACCTACGATGACTATAGAAAGCTATTGGCACAAAAAGATATTGATGCAGTTATCATTGGTACACCCGATCACTGGCATGCGCTGATAATGATACACGCCTGTGAAGCAGGTAAGGACGTATATGTAGAAAAGCCGGTTGGCAATTCCATTGTAGAGTGCAACACAATGGTGGCTGCGCAAAAACGATATAATAAGATTGTACAGGCAGGTCAGTGGCAACGCAGCCAGCAACATTTTAAAGATGCTGTTGATTTTGTTCAAAGCGGGCAATTAGGAAATATCCGCACAGTAAAAGTGTGGTGTTACCAGGGTTGGATGAAACCCGGTCCTGTAGTGCCGGATACCGCCCCGCCGGCAGGAGTTGATTATAAAACATGGTTGGGGCCTGCACCCACAAGGCAATTTAACAGCAGCCGTTTTCATTTTAATTTCAGGTGGTTTTGGGATTATGCAGGCGGGTTAATGACGGATTGGGGCGTGCACTTGCTCGATTATGGTTTGCTGGGAATGAAGGCCAATCTACCCATTAGTATTGCTGCTCTTGGGGGAAGATTTGCCTACCCCGACCTTTATGAAGAAACACCAGACACGCTTACTACAATTTATGAATTTGATAAATTCAATATGGTATGGGACTCTGCTATGGGCATCGATAATGGTTCTTACGAAAGAGATCATGGAATAGCTTACATTGGCAACAATGGAACACTTATCCTAAATAGAAACGGATGGGAAGTGATTGAAGAAAAGCAGAGTAAAAATAAAGTGATCATGGCATTTCAAAAACCCACCAATAATGGCCTCGAAGCGCATTGGGTAAACTTTGTAGGTGCTGTTAAAAGCCGCAATGCTGCTGACCTGCATTGTTCAATACAAGCAGGTGCGCATGTTGCAACTGTTGCACAGATGGGTAATATTGCTTTCCGCAGCGGAAAGAAATTATTATGGGACAGATCGAAAGGTGCCTTTACAGATGAAGCGGTCAACAAGGCGTATTTAATGAAGGAATATCACAACGGGTACAAGCTTCCAACAATGTAAAAATTTCAGGTTTCTATAATTTGCAATTGAAAATTATAATACAAATTATAGAATAAGAAAGATTAACCGCCTACTCTTTGACGGCCTCAGAAAGAAAACGTTAAGAAAATTTTAATGATTACCGTTAAGAAATGAAATTGATGTTACAAATGTTTGGCTTTGCTATTGGCTCGTAAGTCGCACAAAAGCTTGGTGATATTTTAATGTTTGAGCTAATTTCATTTTAGGTAAGCATTCAAATTTTTAGCTTTGTTTCTGTAGCCTTGATTTTTTTTGTTTCATCCTGAGCGAAGTCGAAAGGTGTTATCAAAAAAGTAAACAGACGTTAGCATAAGCAGTATAAGGCTTTGCGGCTTAGATTAATTATTCTGACAAATTATTATATGGCGTACGACCTGATCTTAAAAAATATAGCTAAGCACATTACGCTCAACAAGGATGAAAAAAATCATTTCATTTCACTTTTAAAGCAAAAGGAAATAAACAAAAAAGAATTTGTTTTAAGAGAAGGTCAACTATGTAAAAATATTAGTTATGTCATCAGCGGTACATTAAGGGCTTATTATCTGGATAAGGATGGTAAGGAATCTACAATCATGTTTGCAATTTCAGACTGGTGGATAACAGATATGCCTTGTTACATTAATGAGCAACCGGCCATTATATTTATTGAAGCAATAGAAAACAGCAGCATTTTTCAATTGCAAAAAAAAGATCTTGATAAACTTTATACCGAAATACCAAAGTTTGAAAGGTTCTTCCGGATCATGATGCAAAACGCTTATATCCGTGAGCAGTTGAGGGTAATGCAAAATTTATCTCTTTCGGCAGAGGAAAGATATCGCAACTTCCTGGCAAAGTATCCGCAGATAGTAGAACAGGTTACTCAAAAGCAAATTGCTTCTTACTTAGGAATTACACCTGAATTTTTAAGTTCCCTAAAAGGACATAAAACAAAAAAAAAGTTTCTTAAGCTATATTAATTTCTTTTTGATTTTCAATCGCTTTCTTTGCGAAAAGAAATATAACTATGCTGATACTTATTGCAGGCCCTTATCGCAGCGGAACAAACGACGATCCTGAACTAATGAAACAAAACCTTGCCAGGTTAGAAGCAGTAGCACTCCCTTTATTTCGCTTAGGGCATATCCCTATGATTGGCGAATGGGTTGCACTGCCTTTGCTTCAACATGCAGGCTCAAAAAAGCCGGGAGATGCCGCCTATGAAGAAATTTTATACCCGGTGGCCCATCGGTTACTGTTAAAGTGCGATGCTGTATTGCGTATTGAAGGAGTTTCAAAAGGTGCAGACGAAGATTTGAGGATTGCAAAAGAAAAAGGGCTTAAAATTTATTATCGTATAGAAGACGTGCCCTATGCAGAACAATAAGATAAAAATTCTTAAAAAAGAAATTCTTTCTGACAACTGGTATTCACTCAGGAAAATTACCTACGAGTATTTAAAAAAAGACGGCACTTGGCAAACACAAAGCAGGGAAGCTTATGACCGTGGAAATGGGGCAGCCATTTTATTATACAATACAGCGTTGAAAAGCGTTATTCTCACGAGGCAATTTCGTATGCCGACTTTTATCAATGGCAACGAAAATGGTATGCTGATAGAAGCCTGCGCAGGATTGCTGGACAAAGACAACCCCGAAGATTGCATTAAAAGAGAAACAGAAGAAGAAACCGGCTATAAAATTTCTGATGTTAAAAAAATATTTGAAGCCTATATGTCGCCTGGTTCGGTAACAGAGATGCTTCATTTTTTTATAGCCGAATATTCCCACACAATGAAAGTAAATAATGGTGGTGGCATAGCACATGAGCAGGAAGAAATTGAAGTGTTGGAATTACCAATTGACGATGCTATGCACATGATTGAAACAGGTGAAATAAAAGATGGCAAAACAATTATGCTGTTACAATACATCAGGCTTAAGAATATTTTGTGATTTTTATTTACCCCGCTAATAATTTATACTCGCCGGGATACAACCAATAGATTTATAAATTCAAAAATTAACTGCACAGGGTATTGCATTTTTTTATTTTTTGTATTAGTTTTGAATCCCCTCATAGAATTCTTTTCCTGCGAAGTACATTCTTTCCTCTTTTAAAAGATTGCAAACTCAGCCGGCATTGGTAGGGTTGGGCGTTAACGGAGGCATAACGTAATTATGATTCCATCACAATTCAAAATTTATATTATGGCAAATTCACCCACCATTCAGGGAACTATTCGTGTTTCCATTCCTGCATCTGTTGCATCTGATATAAAAACCCTTAAACGCAGTTTAAAATCTATAGCCGAAAAGCTTGGCTGTGGCAAATGTTTTTCAGGTGCCGATTGTTTTTTTCAATTACAAAACCGTTATCTTATTGACGAGAAAGTGCTCATATCAGCACACACTACTGCATTGTCAGATACCATTCCTGCCAAAACATCTGCCAAAAATGTGTACGTAAATTTGTCTTCGAAAGCCAGCTACAATATTGTTACTGTACTGGCTTCAATTGATAAAATAGCCGAATTGTCCGGACACCTGGCCTGTGCAACAGGATGTAATCTTTTCTTCCGGAATTTTGTAAATGAGCTGAATGTTTTTGATGTAAATGATAGAGGTGTTGTCAGCCAGTTTAAAGCTTCTGTATGATAAATATACCGGATGCAGGGGTTGGCATTACCTATTCTGCTGATCTTGAAGAATTAATTTTGGCTCATCCACACTTGTTTCCTGTATTGGAAATAGAACCGCAAACATTATGGATGGAAACCCGGAAAGCAAAGGAAGCTTTCCGGGTTTTTGATGTTGTCTTCGAGAAAATTGCAGGATTACCGGCAAAAAAATTGGTGCATAGTGTAGGTGCGCCGGTAGGCGGCACCGTTTTACCTGACAAAAAGCAATTTAAACTGTTGCGTAAAACCATCGATTTGCTAAAGCCGCCTTATATAAGTGAGCACCTTAGTTTTAATGCAACACATGGATTTAATACCGGCTTTTTTTTACCACCGCGACAAACCGCATTGGGAGTTATAAAAGCTGCAGAATCAATAAAAAGTTTACAGGATGTGATTGGTGTTCCGCTTGCAGTAGAAACCGGTGTAAATTATTTTAAATTACGGCCTGATGAAATGCCGGATGGAGAGTTTGTTGCTGCTGTTGCTGAATTGTCGGGTTGTGGTATTTTATTGGACCTGCATAATTTATTTGCCAACCAGGTAAACGGCAGACAAACTATCAGTCAGTTCCTGGAACAAATTCCATTAGAAGATGTATGGGAAGTTCATCTTGCAGGCGGTTTTGAAATGGATGGTTATTATCTTGATTCACATTCGGGCGAAATGCCTGACGAACTTTTCCAGATTTCAAAGAACGTTATAGCAAGGTTACCAAACTTAAAGGCAATTATTTTTGAAATATTCCCCTCTTTTCTGCCGCTGATAGGAATGGAAGTAGTAAAAAATGAAATGGAAAAAATTCATGAGCTGTGGAAACAGCGGGGCACAGCAATTAAACCTGAACAAAAAAGAGAAAGAATAAATTTATCATCTTACAACCTCGATAAACAGTTTGAACCAGATGATTGGGAATATACAATTGGTAAACTGGCGGTAGGTCATTCTTTAAACTCCGAAAGCCAGCTTGGATTTGAAATGCAAAACGATCCGGCAATTCCGGTAGTACAAAAGCTCATACACGAATTCAGGGCTTCCATGCTGGTAGCTGTTTTGCCACTAACATCAAGGCTCATTATTTTGTCTTTACAATTAGATGCATTTATGGCCATTTTAGAAGATTTCTGGAACAAGTACACTCCTAAATTATACGCGGCTTCCGAAGCAGAAAATTTTATTGAATACCTCGAAGCAATGGACCTGAAAATTCCTTCTCTTCAAAAAATTCTGGAATTTGAAAAATCTGTTTTACAAACATTATTGGATGACGAGATAAGGGTGGTGAAATTTGATTTCAATCCTTTTCCCATTTTAGAATCTTTGGGTGATGGAAAACTGCCGGAAACCGATGCAACATTTGGTGACTATGAAATAGAAATTACACCAGCTATTTACGAACAGCTAAGCAAAAAAGGGCAATATGATTTTAAAGGAAGTTTTCCTTTTCATTAATCATGAATGTATTCTCTAATATGAGACAGCTTCATTTAAATTATTTTCTTGCTGTTGGTTTATAAAATTGGATATGGGGTGACTTGCTACGTAAGAAAAAATTATTTACAAGGAGCAGTGCATTCTTAATCCAATGCATTTAATTGAGATTTAAAATCTTCGATTGTTGTAATTTTTAAAGAGAAGCTAACAGTTTTATTTGCTGTGATATTAATAGGTACAAAAGAGGAATATAATTTTCCATCTTTTATTCCTGCTGCAACAAGAGTGAGGTCTACACCAATTGGAGAATAGTCATATTGGAAATTTACTCCATTATGATAAATATGCACAACAGTACTAATATTTTTAAACACCAAATAAACTTGAGTATGAAAAACATCTATAGCATCATTGGGTATCAGCGTCAGCTGAGTTTGGGGGAAATTATCGAAGAAGCTGGCATTATCAGTGTTTAGCCAGTTGCCAGGGTTATTCAATTGATTCAAACTAAAAATATAATCATTTATTGAATACTTAACTGAATCCATTGGGCTAAACTGCCAAATGGGAAATGAATCCGATAACGCAAAAGGTTGCATGTTACTAATTGTATCAATACCGCCTGTAAGTTCAGCAGGTTGTTCTATTTTAATGTTTTTACCGGGCGCAATTGCTACGGAAGAATTATTAGACGTTGCATTAATAAAAAACTCTCCGCCAGATTTTAATGGCGCTCCATCATAGGTGTTGGTCGACATATCGGAAAGAAGCATGTCGCTTTTTTTATAAAGGTCTTTAAATTGCATCGAAACGTTTCCGGTAATTGGTTTGGAATTAGATGGACTAATAAAGGCATTTGACGGGATGATTATTTTTGTGCCTTGCGGAGAAATAAAAACGCCCCCAACAGCACTACTGACAGTATACGTTTGCATTACTGGTGCATATTATTTAAGAAAATCAACTACTGGATTATCAGTATCCCCATCCACCTTATTCAAATAGGAAAGCTCTTTGTTGCAAGAAACTATTATTAAAACATAAAAAGAGCCCAGAAGAATTTTTAAAATTTTCATACTTATTTATTTTAGTTATGGATAGATTAGAAATAAAAAGCAAATTCCCAATTGATGGCAAACGCCAACTACACAAATGCCAGCCTGAATTTTGAATAACACATCATTTATAGGATGAAATGTATAAACAGATAAACTACAGCGGGGGTAGAAAAGGTTGGGAAAAAGTAAAATAAATTATTAATCAGTTTTGAAAAATGTATTACTCGTCGTAGCACGGTGAGTCCTGCTGCCAAAATACAGGCTTGTGCATAGACTCACTTGTGAAGTTTTTTGATGGAGAGACTTGCTCCGGAAGAAAAACTGGGGGAGAGTAAGCTTTATTTTTTTGAACTGTTCTAATTGCAACAAAATTGGAGGACGCAATTTGCGTCCTCCAATTTATAATATTTAATCTTCTAGTTTAAAGCCTATTCTTTTTCTTGGTTGTTGAGGCGGGATCAGTAATTTTTACTTTTTTAAGTAGAAAAATATTATCAGGATACTAAACCCCAAATTGAGATAGATGATGATTCAAATGTTTGTACATCATGTTATTCCATTCGGCGTTGGTTAAGGATCCAAAGGAGTGCGATTCTTTATTGGAAAAATGGTCTGAGCCCAATTGTTGTGTTTTATTGATGTAGTTAATTAACCGCTGTTTTTCAATAGCAAAATCCTTACTTTCTTTTATAATAAACTGGGGTGCGGTTTTGCTATTGTGTTTATAGGGCTTTTCGTTAACAACGGTATTTTTTACAACTGCTTTTAAAATAAATTTCATAAAAGCATTGGGCTTTTTATGAATATTTTCATACATCATTTCATACGTAACGTTGCAGTGTGCCAGCATTTGCGCTACACTCATGCTGCCCCAGTTGGGTTGCGTGTTAGCAGAAAGGTTGTTGATGCGCTGAATTATTTTATCTGTTTCATCTTTACTGAAAATGTCCGGTAACGCCATAATGAATATTCTAATTGTAAACGATTGTTGAATTAAAAATCACCTGTCGAAAATCTGAATGCAATATTAAACTAGTTCTGAGTAACTGAAGCTTCTAACGATATTGACCATTCACCATTCACCATTTACCCCACTCAGCTACATTCATTGTCCATTATCTCAATTGTTTTGTCATAATATTCCCTTGCCTTTTCGGCCGTGCTGCCCACGCATAGCAAACCAAATTTGCCGTGTTCAGAAATGGCGCCTACCAGGTGAAACATAACGCCCTGCTGCCGGGTACTGTCATACATCAGCTCGTGATACATGGCTATGTCCATCAGGTCGTCGGGCGTAAGGCCCTTGTATTTTTCACTGCTCACATTGTCTGACGCAAAATAATATCTCTTATTGCCGCTGGCAGTACGGTATTCACCGGTTTCGGCATTGTATTTTCCATCGGTTAAAAATTGCAGCATTAAAAACGGGTGGGTTGTGCCACCCTTTCGCAAATTAATTTCAATGGCATAATGCTTCCACGAATCATCATCCTGTTTTACCGAAATAAAATCAATGGCGAATCTACCCAATGCGCCTTTTTCTATCAGCGCTTGCGCAATTTTTTTTCCTTCTTTAGCCAAAGAGACACTGTACGATTCATCTGCAGGAAAAATAGCGCCTAAAAATATTTGTCCATCATCACCACCAAGCAACTGATCGTGGGTACTGGCAATTTCTATTGCACCCGTGGGACTGATAACACATTGTACCGAGGGAGACATTTTTATTGCTCCTTCTAAAAACTCCTCTACAATACCACCCATCTCATAAAATTTTTCGAAAAATAGTTTTTCACTAACATCTTTCGCCACCATTTTTAAATTCAGCGATAAACTTTCATCAATAATTTTTTCGGTTAAATCAGTTAGTGCTATCGCGGGGTATGTATAAATGGCGTTGCCGTCGCCACTAAAGCCATCATTCATTTTAAGTACAGCCTTTCGCATGGCGGGAAATTTCTTTTTCAATGTGGTTAGCGCCAATACAACATCTTCCCTTGTACTAAGGTCTTCAAAACCTTCCGGTAAATTTACACCGCATGCCTTGAAATTTTTTCTACTCCCCGATTTTGATCCTTCATAAAATTTATCAGGATCGGTACCAAACAACGGTATGCCCAGGCGCACCGCTAGGGTCTTTTCAAGCTTCGTTATATTGTAACAAGTAAGATGGGCCGAATCAGGATTACTGATAAGTTGTTTTATATGCTCCATCAGCCGGGGCCGCTCTAGTATTTTTTGAGTAAGCGGTTTCACTGAAGAATCATAGCAACTCATCATAGTAAGTCGTTTTCTTGCATGGTGGCCGGTAATGCCCGGCAAAAGGTGCAGGTAATAATCAATAACACTATCTGCTATAGGTGCACTGGTGATGTAAATAATTTTCGTAAGCGGCATGCGCAACAGCATTAAAAGGCAAAGCATTCTTTCTTCATAATGCACTGCTCCTTTTACTTTTGCAAGTATCTCAGTATCCAGTGAAAGTGAGGGAATAATAACCACCGTACGGGGCGCAAATTTATCAGGAAATATATTTTCGAACTGATGTGTAAACCTACGTTGAATTTCTGCGAAAGCAAATCTTTCCCCTTGGGAGTCTGGAGCAGGGAATTCATTGGCCGCGGTAAACATTTTCCTGGAGCCTGGGTCAGCAGTGTTCATATAAAAAATGGTTTTGTGTAAGTTACTGCATTTTAGAAAATCTAACAAGGTGGTTTTGAGAGGGTCCATTTCAAATTGTCACTGCATCAAGTGGATGGTGGGACGATAGAAAATAAGATAGGATTTCTTATTATGTCACATCGGCATTAACGTCTTAACGGCAAAAATAGTTAGCGTCGTCATTCCCGCTCATAAAATACGGTAAGGTTTTTTTGATTCACCCTTACTTTTAACCAATCCTCAATTTTAGTTCTTTCTGCTTCATCTATTTCATTACTAGTTTTTAATACCAATAGCCAGAGTAATGTTTGCGTACTGTCTGTACTTTTAGTTACCGGCTGAAAAATACTTGACTGCACAGATGGGTATTGTGCTTTCAGTTCTTTAAAAATCTGTTCGTTTAATTGTTTTTCGGCAGCAATGCTGTCAACTTCTGCCTGCAACACTAAGTATCTTTTTTGCTTTTCTTCTAGTGCATTTTTTAAAAGGGCTGTTTGTTCGTTATTGCTGGTGTTGTCCTCTACGTTCAAATAAGCGAAACCCTGGTTTATTTTCAACGCACTAGTGTCTAACTGATATTTTGGCAATTGGCTTTTTAGCAGGCTTATCTCCGACTCTTTAATAAGCTGTCCGCCGTAAGTAAGGGTGATCAAATCGTTTTTTGTATCTATCGTTTTCTTTAGCAAATAATTATTAGGGAAAATAGCCTCGTTTGTAATGAATTGATTTGCCCGGCTTAAAAATTTATTCTGCTGCACAAGAGAGTAGCCAAAATAGATGCTTGGTATAAGCGTTACCAAAACAACCGGAAAAAAATATCTGCGTGCAATGATTTGTTCTCTTTTATCGGCCAAAGTATTTAATGGAAACTTTAAAACCTTTGCCGTTAAAAAAGTGGCAAGGGCTATAAAAACGGTATTGATAAAAAATAGATAAAAAGCGCCAAAAAAATAGTCGAATTTAAAGTTAGCCAATCCGTAACCTGCTGTGCAAAGTGGCGGCATCAATGCTGTAGCAATAGCAACCCCCGGAATTACATTTCCTTTTTGTTTGCTGGAAGTTGCCAATATGCCGGCAAACCCCCCAAACAAAGCGATTAATACATCATAAATATTGGGGGAGGTTCTTGAAAGTATTTCGGAATCTGCCCCGGTAATTGGTGTCAATAAAAAATAAATGGTAGATGTTGCCAAACTTACCCCGGCCGCAAAAAGATAATTATACATTGATTTTTTTAGCAGCGCAAGGTCGTTGATACCCATACCAAGCCCTAAACCCATAATAGGGCCCATTAAAGGCGACACCAACATAGCACCGATTATTACCGCAGTAGAGTTTACGTTCAACCCAAGCGACGCAATAAAAATGGCAAATACTAAAATCCAAAGATTAGTTCCCTTGAATACAACGCCTTTATCTATATTGTCAAGGATAGTTTGAAAATCTTCCTTTTCAGTATTAATACTAAAGTTGCTGAATATGTTCTTCATTTATAAGGCCATTTTATTTTTAAGCATAATTGAAAAAAACTTTGGTGTATCGATAGACAAGAATCTGTTTTGAAAGTACTTGAAATTGCTTTTATAAAATTCTTTCTTCAATTTTTCCGGTTGCCTTATTTTTTAATATTAGTTTTTTAGCGCCATAATGAGTAATCTCTTCTTTAACAAGATAATTGTCTGCATCATATTCTGTCAATTCACTTTCTTTACTTACACCTGTTTTACCACGCCATACATCCAATTGTACCGGCTCCCATAATTTTGATTTAGCCGACTTATATGCAGCATCAATAATTGCATTTACTACATAGCCATCGTAAAATGTTTCTGACGGGCTTTTCTTCTGTTCATAGCTGTTGAACATATCAGTAAACATGTGGTTGTAACCAAGATCATTCACCTCATCACCCACCGGAAAAAGCCAGCCTGTGTTGCTTTCGGCTTTTTCGGCTACATAATCTGCACCTTTGCCGCTGGTATACATTTCAAAGCCGGTTCTTAAAAAATTATTTATCCAGATGGTTCCTTCCGTTCCCATCACTTCGTCACGCAGGTCCATGCCACCTCTAAACGTCCAGCTTGCTTCTACCTGGCCAATAGCACCATTTTCATATTTTATAAGGGCGATGGCGTGGTCTTCTGCATCTATCGGTTTCACCTGTGTATCGGCCCAGCACATTACTTCTACCGGTAAAATATCTTTACCAATAAAATTACGGCCTATCTGTATGCAATGGCAGCCGAGGTCCAGCATACAACCCCCGCCCGCTTTTTCAATATCCCAAAACCAATCGCTGTGTGGCCCAGGATGGGTTTCCCGGCTTTTTGCCCATAGTATTTTGCCCAGCGCACCGTTTTTTACACTTTCCAACGCCTTCAAAAATTTTGGAGTATACACTAAATCTTCCAGGTAGCCGTTAAATATGCCCGCCTTTTCTACTGCCTGTAACATGCGCAAAGACTCTGCAGCATTGCGGCCCAATGGCTTTGTTGACATTACCGCTTTTTTGTGTTTGCAACAAAGCAGCACAGCTTCTTCATGCACATAGTTGGGTAGGGCTATGCAAACCATGTCCACATCGGGATGAGCAATTGATGCTTCCAAATCGGAGGTAAAATGTTTGCACCCATAATCTTCGGCAAACTTTTTTGCATTTTCTTCCTTACGTGCGTAAATACTTACAACGGTGTCTTTACTTCTTTGCCCAAGGATGGCTTCTGCATAAAAGCGTCCTATAAAACCCGAGCCGAGCATTGCAATTCGTACCATAGCTATTTTTTTATTGGTTATAAATCAATTGATTTTTAGATGTTGTTTTTCTTATGTGGTGCATCTGTACAGGCTTTGCAATTGTCCTATTATTTAAAGAAACGAATTTTTGCTTAAAACAAACAGTAACCGATAAACTATTCACCTGTTTGTTTTGCCCGAACTAGGGTTAGGGCAAACTTCTCTTTTTTTAAAAATAATTACTTCCCTATCTCTATATCGTAATTGTCCAGCAGCCCCACTATTTCCGGCAGCGAAAATTTTGCTTTTTTAATATCATTTTTTGCAGGATTGATGGAATAATTATAAGCTGTTCTAAAATCCACTTTCTGCAATACTGTTTTGTCAAACACTGTTTTACTAAGATCGCAGTTGTTAAATACCGAGCCACTTAAATCAGCTTCCGTAAAATCCACTTCTTCCAGTTTGGTTGATTCAAATATTGTTTTCTTCAATTTTAGTTTATAGAACGAAGATATACTCAACACACAATTTTTAAAGCTAACAGAAAATAGAAAATTTTTACAGGTATCAAAATGCAACCCTATCAATTTACAGTCGGTAAATACAACATCCCTCATTGCTGTTTTACTCAAATTGGTTAAACTAAAATTACAGCCATTGAATTTGCTGTCGATAAAATTAATGCCAGATAAATTGGCATTGGAAAAATTACAACTGAGGAATGTATAGTTTTCGTAAGCTTCACCAGTCAATTCATTTTCTGCAAAGTTGGTATCTGTAAAATTTTTTTCTTCAATATAATTTGTTTCCATTCTATGCAATAGTAAAAGCGTGTATTTTATAATTCAGTTTGTACCGCTGTCTTTTTATTATCTGTAAAAAATAAGATAAACAACACCAGCACGGCAGCTGCAATTCCAGCAGGCACCATCCATATACTGCGCCAGTTTACTATATTGTCGATGGTGTAGTAATCTTTTACTATACCACTAAGCAGCGTACCGATAAACATACCAATACCATAAGTTGCCATAGTAATAATGCCCTGTGCCTGGCTTTGTATTTTTAGCCCGGCCTTACTGTCTGTATAAATTTGCCCGGTAACGAAAAAGAAATCGAAACAAACACCATGCAAAATGATGCCTGCATAAAACATCCATAAGTTTGCGCCCGCATCGCCAAAACCAAAACATAAAAAACGCAATGCCCATGCGGCCATGCCAATTACGATCATCCATTTTACGCCCAGCCTTCGAAAGAAAAAGGGAATAAGTAGTATACATAACGCTTCAGAAAATTGTCCCATGGTCATGCTGCTCGTTACATTCTTCATACCAGCATCAGTAAGGAATAAATTGGTGAAACTATAATAAAAAGAAAGCGGTATGCAAATCAATATAGATGCTATGAAAAATACCACAAACGATTTGTCTTTAAATAAAACGAAAGAATCGCTACCCAGTATTTGCGCAATGGTTGCTTTGGTACCTTTTGCTTTTGGTGGCGTTTGCGGTAAAAAAAAGCTAAGCAATCCCAATGCTACCGAGGCTATTGCGGCAATCTTGAAGGTTAGGGCAAGGTCTTCTGTTTTAATCATAAATACTTTGTCAATCATCAGCCCGATTGCTATCCATCCAACAGTGCCCAACACCCGTATTCCCGGAAACTCTTTGCCGGGGTCCTGCATTTGCCTGAAGGCAACAGAATTTGCCAGCGCCAAAGTAGGGGCATACATTAAAGAATATAACAGCAGAATCCAGTAAAACCCATCTGCATTATCGATGGTGGTGATATAATAAAGCAAAGCAGCGCCTGCAAGATGTAGCACACCCAGAACCTTTTGGGCCGAAAAAAACCTGTCTGCCACCATACCCACAAAAAAAGGAGAAATGATGGTAGCGATAGCCATTGCACTGTATGCAGCGCCAACCTGCAAACCGGTAGCGCCTAAAACTTTATCGAGGTAAGTACCCATAGTTACATACCATGCTCCCCAGATAAAAAACTCCAGGAACATCATGGCACTTAATTGCAATCGTGTGGTTGATTTCATATAACAAGTTAAAAACGTTGGCTAATAGTATTTGAAATGCTAACTTAATCCATTTTAATCATCACTTCAATAAATTGCAGTCATATTTATTTTTATAGCATTAGGTATCTAATTCGCAAAGCCACTACCACAACTTTGTGTTAGGCCTCATTTTCTTTTTTTTTATATTATCGGATTGAAAGCTATTTTATCGTTTGTGATACATGGAGTTGGACCGGATTACTTGTTCGAGGCTACCTATGAAAACGGCCATTTTTCATCATTCGTCGAAATTAGCTACCCGTTTACCGAAAAATGATAAATGAGAAGCTAAATCGATGCATTTTTACATCAGAAAGCAAGCAACAAATATCCAATTATCCATAAAAAATCAACACCAATTCCAAAATACTAAATTAAAGACCAAAAAATCCGACCTATAGAAAAAGCAATATCCAAACCTTAATGAAACGAACCAATCCGATAGCTATCGGATCCGATTAACTAAAAGACCAGCATCCAAATCCTAACAAAAGCTAACACCCAGGTAAAAGAAAACAATTTAAAACACATTCCCAATAAATGTGTTTAGCTTACAACCACAAGTAGAAAAAATTAATTTCAAGTTTTCAGGAAATTTCTAGAATGTCTCTTTACCGGGGACATTTTTTATTTTAGTATGATGAGAGTGGCTGGGGGAGTACCTAACCTATGCACTTCAAAGTTTTTGTGCGAAGCCTAGATAATAAAAAATCTTTTTGGTGAGGTGTTTTTTTATCACTTACTCATAATGCCGCAGCGATAGTTTTTACAGAAGCATTGCGGTCAAATGCCTTTACAAATTTTCCGTTTTTATCATATACAAATACGGCTGGCACAGCGTCAATATTAAAGAATGAACCTAAAAGATACCGGTAATCCATGCCCATTGTAATGTTGGGATATTTAGCAATATCAAACTCTTTATAAAACTGTTTAATATAATCGTAGCCAAGGTTGGAGATCATTACAATCTGCGCAGTTTTGAACAATTTGATATGAGATTGAATTTTTTTTATTTCGAGCTGGCAATGCTCGCAATCCGGGCTAAATACCATTATCATTACAGGCTTATTTTTTTGTAGGTTAGCTTTTTCAAACCGGGTACTGTCTGGCGCTTTAATAATAGTAAAGGGTGGCAGGGTAGTAGATTTTGCGTACAATAAAGACTTACCAGACTGCGCCATCACCATGTTTGCTGATAAACATAAAAAAATATATAAAGCCATCTTTTTCATCAAAACTAATTTTTATAAAGCTAAGTGAAATCTTTAAAAGACTTAGTTAAAAAGTCTTTCGGTTGCATTCAAAATCTGATATCTTGGATGCCGCATTGCTTAACCTTTTGTGGGCGGTATCACCACCCAAAGCTGAGAAATAATAAATAGCCGCTACGGCGTAAAGACCTTGAGGTATCAAAGAATTGAAAAACGTCTTAACGCCCTAACGGCAAAACTAAGTAAGATTAAAAATAATTTAGCCCGTTATAAAAATCATCCCTTAAATTTGGACATCAAAGGAAATGGTGTCTTCCTATTTAACCGCCCCGATTACTTCCGGGACTAATGGCGCCTACAAATGGTAATTATTTTATTACAGGTAAACTATTTGTAGGATGCGCAAATCAACATATTTTTCAGAACAGTTTAATATAGCCAGGCAATTGCTTCGGTGGACCGTAATTATTTTTCCCGTATCAATTACGGTGGGTTTGCTGGTTGCTTTATTTTTATGGCTGCTGGATGTTGTAACCCTTATGCGCTGGCAACATTTATGGATTATTTTTTTATTGCCATTGGCAGGCATTTTTATTTGGTGGTTGTACAACAAATTTGGGAAAAACAGTGTAGCCGGCAATAATCTTATAATGGATGAAATACACGAACCTGGCGGTGGCGTACCCGCCCGAATGGCTCCACTTGTTTTATTCACTACGGTGATTACACATTTATTTGGTGGTTCAGCAGGCAGGGAAGGTACAGCAGTTCAAATGGGCGGTAGTATGGCGGCCCAATTTTCCAGGTTCTTTAAATTGGATAAAGAGCAACATCAAATTTTATTGATGTGTGGAATGGCAGCCGGTTTTGCCGCAGTGTTTGGAACACCTGTGGCAGGAGCCATTTTTGCTTTGGAAGTTTTGTATATCGGAAGAATAAAATACGATGCATTGATTCCCTGTTTGATTGCCGGTATCATTGCGCATATCACCTGTTTATCCTGCGGTATTCAGCACACGAAATATACAATCGCATTTACCGAGGGTGGTGAATACTTTTTTTCAGACATTTCATTTGACCTTTTTTTATTATTGAAAGTAATTTTGGCCGGTGTTTTATTTGGCTTCGCCAGCTTTTTCTTTTCGCAGCTTTCTCATTATATTAAAAACAAAAGTAACCAGTTGATTGGCATTAAATGGTTGATACCGGTTATAGGTGCAGTATTAATTATAGCGATAAGTTATGCCCTTGGCACGTTTGATTATTTAGGGTTGGGTGTAACTAATCCCAATGGCGGTGTAAGTATTCTGTCTGCATTTAAAGAAGGTGGTGCAGG
>JBGSIG010000455.1:0-2068 GCA_041742655.1 Ferruginibacter sp.
AATTTACTGCTTGCCCCTCTATTGATTGCTGGTTATTTTGCAGCGGCAAAATGATAAATACCAGAACCAACTTGTAATACTGTGTACCCTTCTTCTGTACCGGAAACTTTTATCCCATCCGCTAAAGATATGGATTTCCCATTTTCAGTTATAGCGGAGGCGTTAGAAGTAGGAACATATATTGTTGCTGTTGTATTAGCAGGTATTTCAGCATCTAGTGTTATTTTATCAGTGCCCACCGTCCATGCGCTGCTAACAGTTCCGTAATAAGTTTTTAATGATGCCGACGCATTGGTAAACCCACCGCCAACATGCGGTTGAATTTTTATATGCTTATACCCCACTCCATCTTCATAAGTATCTATGCCCACCATTACACGATACATCCAATCGCCAATGGCGCCGTAGGCATAGTGATTAAAAGAATTCATCCCCGGTGTTTGAAAACTGCTATCTGGTTTCTGCCCATCCCATCTTTCCCAAATAGTAGTGGCGCCCATTTTTACCGGGTATAACCAGGATGGGTAAGTATCCTGTAATAACAATTTATACGACAGATCCAGATATCCAAAACGGGTTAAAACATGGCACAAATAGGGCGTTCCCAGGAAACCTGTTGTTAAATGATCGCTGTAGCTCTGTACATTTTCAGCCAGCCTTAGTGCCGCCTGTGCCCTTAAATTTTCTGGTAACATATCAAAATTTAAAGCCAGCACATAAGCAGTTTGAGTACCGGACACAAGCCTGCCGCTGGGCGTTAAATATTCTTTTACAAAAGCTTCTTTCACTTTTTGGAGAAGAGCTGAATACATTGCTGCGTCATCGGGCTTGTTTAAAACTTTAGAAGTGTTGATTAAAAGCTGCACCGAATTGGAATAAAAACACTGTGCAATTAAATATTTATCAGTAACGGCAGCCCTGCCATCGTTGTCATCAAACGGGCGGTAAAAAAGCCAGTCGCCAAAATGAAAACCACGGTTCCATAAATTATTGGTAGATGAATCTGTCATGTATTTTACCCATGCCTTCATACTGATATACTGGGTTTCCAGAATTTTTTTATCGCCGTAGGCTAAATACATATTCCAGGGAACAATGGTTGATGCATCTGCCCAACCGGCTGAACCACCGGAAGCTGCACTGAGTACATTGGGAATAACAAAAGGAACTTTACCATCAGTACCCTGATCGGCAGTAAGATCTTTTAGCCATTTAGAGAAAAAACTATTAACACCAAAATTAAATGCGGCTGTTCTTGAAAATGCCTGTGCGTCACCAGTCCAGCCGAGCCTTTCATCCCGCTGCGGACAATCGGTTGGCACATCCAAAAAATTTCCCATTTGCCCCCATTGAATATTATGTTGCAGTTGATTGATGAGGGCATTTGATGTGGTAAAATTTCCAGTTGGTTGCATGTCTGAAAATAAAACTACCGCTGTAAAATTCTCCGGATTTATTTCTCCGGGGTAGCCTTCAATTTTTATATACCTGAATCCATAAAAAGTAAAATGAGGTTCAAAAGTTTCTTCACTTCCACCCTTTAAAATATAAGTCGCTGTTGCTTTTGCAGCACGGAGATTTTCTGTATAAAAATTTCCTTTCTTATCCAATACTTCAGCATGTTTGATAGTAATTTTATCACCGGCATTACCTTTTGTCTTCATTATCACCCAACCTACCAGGTTTTGCCCAAAGTCAAGTACTTTATCACCCTCAGGGGTTGTAATCACTTTTAACGCTTTAAACGTTTGGTGTTTTGTTACAGGTTCATTTTCGGTGGCTATTAAATTATTAAAATCGTAGGAACCTAAAGAAACCCCCTTCCAGGCGGCATCATTATATCCAGCAGTTGACCAGCCGGCTTTTTCATCTCTTGCATCATAGGTTTCACCATGATATATTTCAACAGATTTAATTGGGCCTGTTGATGATTTCCAATTTTCATTAGATATAACTGACTCGGCTTTTCCATCACTATAAGTTATATTCAATTGCATCAGCAGGCCAAGCTTGTTGCCATAAATATTTTTATTGTCTTGCCATGCAAGGTAACCGCGGTACCAGCCAT
>JBGSIG010000456.1:0-4738 GCA_041742655.1 Ferruginibacter sp.
GGATGATATTCAAAATGGTTTTTGCATAAGAACTAGAACTTCAATTCCATTTAATGTTGAAAAACCGATGGGGTATGAAGCTTTTAAATTATGGAATAAATTTGGAGATCCTGATTACCCGGAAAAATATTGTCATTTTTCTGGTGAACCATCAAATGGAGAAACTAGCGTAAGTAAACCAATACTGAAAAAGAATTGGAAAAAGGCAAAAGAAATTTATCATTTGTAATTTTGAGAATTTCTATCAAACCATTGTTCATTGTCGCAAGGGTACTTCTCGTTGCAATTTCAAAATTGTATCCGGTAAATAAATGCGCCTGCGAAAAAGATCAATTCAAAATATAATGCACAAGGCTACTACGGCAATGAAGTAAAATTGGATCACAAAATCCGGATAAGTAATTTTTACTTTTCATTGCTGTCTGGGTATGTTTTTGCAAACGAATCTTTAATTGCTAGTAATATTTTCTAAGAAACTATTAACTTGAAATAATCTGAGATTTATTATGAGCTGGTAGTTTCACTGCTACTTTTTTGTAATTTAAAGAGCAAGCGCTGAAAATTGCCGAGACAGAAGAAAGCTATTTTGGACAGGAACAGTGATAAAGGGAGAATTCAAATTGACGCAACATCCTCCTCTATGCTTGAAAGCCGAGGATATTGACGGTAATAGATTGATAAAATGTATAGGTCTAGCAACAAGGCCAAATGCATCAAAATAAACATGTGGTTTTCCATTGGGGATATTTTGATGGGCAGCATCTAATAACATAAATTTACGAGTTATCTGTCAGGCAAGGGAAACGTCTCGATGCAACATACAAAGTCTAAAAAATATAAGCAGCAAATATGATATTGCCAATTATTATTATTTCGATTGCAGCGCTGTTTTTTTTATTTGTTTTTCGACAATCGTTAGAAAAGAAAAAATATCACGACACTGTTTATCTCAGTAATCTGAAACAAATTATTGAATTTATTGACCTTACTCAAACATTAAGCGACTACGTTACCTGGGTACAACGTGACCATATAAAATCAAAATATTCAGCAGTAGGACAATTCTTTAAAAACAAAACTAGTTTTTACAAGAAAGAAGAAACTGTTAAGAGGTTTAATGAAATTTTCGGAGATTTTGACAACTGCATAGTTCAATACAACCAAAATTATGTCAATGCACAAAAAGAAAAATTAAGACATTACTTCGACAATATTGAAGGGAAACAGTTAGACGACCAACAACGGACAGCATTGATAACAGATGAATACTCAAATTTAATAATTGCCGGTGCCGGTTCAGGCAAAACCTTAACTATCATCGGTAAAGTTAAATATCTGATAGAACAGAAAAATGTAAAACCTGAAAACATTATACTTTTATCATTTACTAAAAAAACGGTCGATGAATTAAATGAACGATTAAAAAACATCGGACTTAATGCACGGGCAACAACTTTTCATAAACTTGGTTACGATACCATAAAAAAATACCTTGCAACTGTTCCAGCATTGGCAAATGAAAATACATTAAGTAATGTTGTCAAAGAATATTTAGAAAAAGAAATCTTCAACAATGCAGAAGCATTAGAAGCATACATCGTGTATGTAGCGTGTTATATGAATATTCCTGAAGAACACGAAAGTTATAATTCACTTGGCGAAAAATTAGACACCGAAAAAGGTGTCGATTTTCAGACTTTAAAATCTAAATGCGAACCCGAATTAAACAAAGTAGCAAAAGCAACACTTGACACAATTCAAGGCGAAAAAGTAAAAAGCGTAGAGGAACTTACCATAGCAAACTTTTTGTATCTGAACGGTATTGAGTATGAATATGAAAAACCATATCCTTATGGTGATATAATGTATCGACCCGATTTTTATCTAAAAGACTTCGACATTTATTTAGAACATTTTGGCGTTGACGAAAATAATGGTGCAAAATGGCTTACACCATTTAATGAACAAAAATATGTCGACGAAATGGAGTTAAAACGAGAAGCACATAAAACTCATGTTACCAAACTTTTAGAAACGTATTCCTATTACAATAGAGACCATATTTTGCTCGATAAATTAAGAGAAATGTTGGAAAACGAAAATGTAATTTTTAATCCAAGAGATACAAAAAGTATTTACACACAAGTTACGGACCGCGATAAGAATTTTGGAAAAGAAATTACAAATCTTATTGTAACCTTTATCAATCTTAGCAAATCAAGACAGTTGAGTTACAATTCAATAATCTCGTTGTTTTCAGACAAAAGCAAAGCTGAAAACGAGTTTATGCTCGAAAGACAAGAAATCTTTTTGAAATTTGCACTTCCAATTCTAAAAAAGTACGACCATACGCTCAAAGAGAAAAGTGAAATTGATTTCAATGATATGATAAATCAGGCAACTGATATCGTAAAAGAAAACAAACCTAAATACACTTATCAGCACATTATCATTGACGAATACCAAGACATTTCATATTCACGTTTCAACCTAATTAAAGAAATTCGAGAACTATCAGGAGCAAGACTAATTTGCGTTGGCGATGATTGGCAATCTATTTATCGTTTTGCAGGTAGCGACATTTCTTTGTTCAGTAATTTTGAAAAATATGTTGGCAAATACGAACAATTATTTATTGAGCAAACCTACCGAAATTCGCAATCACTCATTGACATAACTTCAAAGTACATTCAAAAAAACGCCAAACAAATATCTAAAAATCCAAAATCTAAAAAAGAACCTTTGGAAAACCCGATTAAGTTTGTTTATTATTCACAAGACAATGCTGAAGATGTTTTCATAAATGAAGTCCAAGCACTTATAGACAAAAATGGCATCAAGCCTATTTTGGTTTTGGGTCGTCATAGTTTTGACATCAATGAATTTATCAAACTCACACCAAACAGCAAAATAAGGTATTACGAACGTAGCGACAAATTAGAAATAAAAGGCTTTGAATATATTCAGATTAAATACATCACGGTACACAAATCAAAAGGATTGGAAGCCGACAATGTAATTGTACTAAACCTAAAAAATCACTTACTTGGTTTTCCTAACAAAATGACGGACGACCCAATGTTGTCGTTATTACTCAGTGATGATGAAGAATATCGTTTTGCAGAAGAGCGAAGATTGTTTTATGTAGCACTAACAAGAACTAAAAACGAAGTTGTACTACTTGTTCCTACTGACGTTTCTTTATTTGCAGAAGAATTAGTAACAGACAACGACTTTTTGTTTACTGCAAACAATGAAAAATTGAGCAAAACAAATTGTCCGTATTGTCAAACAGGGCATCTTGTAATTAGACAAAATTCATTAAAACACAATCAATTTTTAGGTTGTTCGCATTACCCAAGTTGTAATCAGACATTTAATAACATCGAAATTTTAGAGAACACCATACTTTGTCCAAGTTGCAAAAGCGGTTTTATGAATAAGAGAAGCGGACAATATGGAAACTTTTTAGGTTGTACAAATTATCCGAAATGTAAAAAGACAATTAAATTACAATGACACTGCCCGAACAGATAACAGATTTGGCTTCGTTGGTGTTACGGTAATAAAATAGCATTCCTTCCCAGCGACGTCTCCTGCCGGGCTGGGTGTTTTGGCCCGGGACGTTGCGTATTAGGAGAGCATGCTTCCGTGGTTGGTTTGCCCTTCCCCAACACCCTAGGTCTGTGTCCCCACCGACCTGTAGCAAAATGAATTGTCTTACAGATAAATCTAGACCGGCGACTTCAAGTATACTTCCGTGGTTGGTTTGCCCTTCCCAGCATCCTAGGTCGGTGTCCCCACCGACCTGTAGCAAAATGAATTAACTTACAAATAAATGAAGGCAAGCGACTTCAAATATAAAGGTCATCGTAATTCCCTTTTCGTTTCCAGCAACGTCTCCGGCACGGGAGGTTGCGTACTACGGAGCATTGTTTAGTTAAATAAAACAGTTGCATTTATTGGCACATAAAGTAATTGAGCAAAGAGTATCCCGTCAGACGCAACGTCCTCGGCTATGTTAAGGCTCGTTGAGAGACGGTGCTGGAAAGCGAGTTAAATAATACAACTGCATTTATTGGCACATAAGGTGATTGCAAAGAGTAATCCCATCAGACGCAACGTCCTTCCTTTCCAGCAACGTCTCCTGCCGGGCCAGTGTGTTAGCCAGGGACGTTGCGTACTACGGAGCAATGTTTAGTTAAATAAAACAGTTGCATTTATTGGCACATAAGGTGATTGCAAAGAATAATCCCGTTAGACGCAACGTCCTCGGCTCTACTAAGGCTCGTTCAGAGACGGTGCTGGAAAGTGGGCAATGGAAAAAGATTTATGCCCGTCCGAACGGAGTCTTCCGGGCGGAGCATACGAAATAATTGAGCGTCTCGAAAAAAATAATGAATCTGCATTACTGCATCAATTAGCCGATCAGGTAGAAGCTGCAAGAAATGAAAATAAAAAGTTACACGAAGTTTAGGGAGCATCTTTTGTTCCGATAGCATTTGAAAGGAAAGACTGCCGCAGCAATGAGTTTGTTTGGCAAAAACTAAATTATATGCACAACAATCCCTGTGCGGGTAAATGGCAACTGGCTTCCAATCCAATTGAATACATTCATAGCTCAGCAAAATTTTATTTAACAGGTGTGCAGGGGATTGATACCGTTATTAATTTTATGGAGATGGAAGATGCGGCATAAGAAAGATGCTTTCACGCCTCCTTAAGTTTGATGTGCAGG
>JBGSIG010000457.1:0-2765 GCA_041742655.1 Ferruginibacter sp.
TTTTGGCAGAAGTAAAAACTGTAACATCCTCCCAGGAGGAGCAAGAAGAAGAAGAGTAGTGTCATTAAATAATGTATTATCAGTTGTGATTTATTAATAAAAAGTAAAAGCCAACCTGGCAAATAGATGAGTGACGATCAAAATAAAGACTCTTCCAAGAATCCCGCTTCGGGGGGCAGGGGTGCCTTACGTATCATCATTGCAGGCGGAGGAACGGGAGGTCATATTTTTCCGGCTATTGCTATAGCCAACGCCATTAAAAAATTGAAGCCGGATACAGAAATTTTGTTTGTAGGGGCTAAAGGAAAAATGGAAATGGAAAAAGTGCCTTTGGCCGGGTACAAAATAGAGGGGCTTGACATAGCTGGATTTAACAGGAGTTCTTTGATAAAAAATATTTCATTGCCTTACAAACTGGTAAAAAGTTTTTTGCAGGTTAAAAGAATATTTAAGTTGTTTAAACCAACCGCTGCAATAGGGGTGGGCGGGTATTCAAGTTTTCCTGTGCTGCGGTATGCTCAATCACAAGGCATAAAAACTTTTATTCACGAGGCTAATTCTTTTGCAGGAAAAGCTAATATAATGTTGGCAAAAAAAGCAACCCAGGTATTCGTTGCTACCGATGGAATGGAGCATTTTTTTCCGGCGAATAAAATGTTGGTTACCGGAAACCCGGTTAGGGAAGCCATTTGCCAAAAGGCTGTCAGCAGGGAAGATGGCATTAGGTTCTTTAACCTCGATGCCGGCAAGAAAACAGTAGTATCAATTGGCGGCAGCCTTGGTGCAAAAAGTATTAATGATGCACTTGCTGCAAACCTGGACGTCTTTGAAAAAAATGACCTGCAACTGATTTGGCAAACCGGAAAGCCTTTTGTAACGGAAGCAAAAAAAATTGCAGATGGAAAGCCTGGTGTTTGGGTGAAGGATTTTATAATGCAAATGGAGTATGCCTATGCGGCAGCTGATGTAGTCATCAGCAGAAGCGGGGCAATGGCGATTGCTGAATTATGTGTGCAAAAAAAGGCAGCCCTGCTGGTACCTTATCCTTTTGCAGCCGAAGATCATCAAACGGCGAATGCAAAAAATTTGGTAAATAAAAATGCTGCCATAATGATTAAGGACAGCGATGCGTTGCATTCATTGGTGCCGGCCGTTATTGCACTGTCGAAAGATGAAAAAAAGCAGGAAGCATTAAAACAAAATATCGGGCAGTTGGCAATTAGCGATGCGGATGAGGTAGTAGCTAAAAATATATTGAATGCAATTTAAGAACGCCTGGAATTAATTGGTAACTATAAATAAAACAACGTTGGGTTTGTAACCTTAATGAACAACTATAACAACATATTAAAATTGCTACATGCAGCACCGGTTGAAAACGGTGCCGGCAACGTTTATTTTCTTGGTATTGGTGGCATTGGCATGAGTGCAATTGCGAGGTATTTCAATATGATTGGGGTTCGTGTAAGTGGTTATGATAAAACACCTACCGCCTTAACAGAACAACTAACAGCAGAAGGAATCAATATTCATTTTGAAGACAATGTTGAATTGCTTGATAAGAATGTGCCGTTGGTTATTTATACCCCGGCTGTTCCAAAAGATCATAAGGAGTTGAATTATTTTCAACAAAATAATTACCGGATAGTAAAACGAAGTGACGTACTGCAGGCCATTACACACAGTTCTTTTAATATTTGTATTGCAGGTACGCATGGTAAAACAACTACCAGTACAATGATGGCTCATATTCTGCGGCATAGCCAGTTTGGCTGCAATGCTTTTTTGGGTGGCATTGCTGTAAACTACAATAGCAATTTTTGGAGCAGCGATAAAAATGTATGCGTAGTGGAAGCTGATGAATATGACAGAAGTTTTTTAAAGCTTAGTCCTGATGTTGCGGTAATCAGCAGCATGGACCCGGATCACCTGGATATTTATGGCACTGCAGAAAATATGGAACAGGCTTTTATAGATTTTTCAGGCAGGATAAAAACAGGGGGTTTGCTGCTTAGTAAGTTTGGTTTAAAAAGAAATGATGAATTGAAAGGCGACAGGCATTTTACTTATCACCTTGATGATAAAAATGCTGATGTACACGCAGCAAACATAACAATGAACAACGGAAGTTATTGCTTTGATGTAATAACAAAATACGGGTGGATACTGAATGACGTAGAATTAAACATGGGCGGCATGCACAATATTGAAAATGCATTGGCCGCAATAACGGTTGCCCACGATTTGAAAATTGAGGATGAGAAAATTATAAAAGCGGTAGCAGATTTCAAGGGAGTAAAAAGAAGGTTTGAGTACATTATTAAAACAGACAAGCTGGTATATATAGATGATTATGCCCATCATCCTGAAGAGTTGAGAGCATTAATTACAGGGGCTAAAAAATTGTTTGGCAATAAAAAATGTGTAATAGTTTTTCAGCCACACTTGTACAGCAGAACAAAAGATCTGGCAGATGGATTTGCAGAAGTATTAGACCTTGCCGATGAAATAATATTACTACCCATTTATCCTGCAAGGGAGTTGCCAATGGAAGGAGTACGCAGTGAAATGATAATGCAAAAAATGCGAAGTGAATATAAAATGGTACTTACAAAAGATGATCTGCTAAAGCACCTGGTACAGGAAAGAGATGCGCATGTAGAAGAGGGTTTTGAAGGAACAGTGCTGATAACAGCAGGAGCAGGAGATATTGATACATTGATTGAACCGATAAAAAAAATAATGATCGCAAGCCCAATCCCATA
>JBGSIG010000458.1:0-1551 GCA_041742655.1 Ferruginibacter sp.
AGTGAATTAGTTGATTACAAATACAAAATGATTTAATTGCTACAGTTGGTCATACTTCTACAGGTTCGGTGTACACTACATCGGCCTTCAGGATCCGAAGACTATTTAAATTGAAAAGTTAGAGAGCAACAAGGGCAGAAAATATTTATTGTAAAGCCATTTCTTCCTTTTTTAACTGCTTATCTGTTACAAAAGTACCCAGTGGTATAAAGGCCGCTGCCAAAGCTTTGCAGCACCAGCCAACACTTTTTTTAAATGTGAGGGCTACTTCAATTCCAAAATAAATATAACCTATAAAAAGCACGCCATGTATCCAGCCAACAATCTTTACTGCTTCCGGTATTTTTAAATAATATTTCATGGGCATCGCTATCAATAGTAATATTAAAAATGAAATACCTTCGGCAATACCAATTATTCTAAAGCGCTGCAGTAATTTTTTAGGTGTTGAAAAACTCATCTATATAATTTATTTTTAAAAAGTTACGCGTAAGTGGATAATAGAGAAAAGTTGCTGGCTACAACTCAACATAAAAAACTTTTAGTGTTTAATAGTCAATCACCTGTTCTTCCATCATCACCGGCATTTTCCTAAATTCGTACTGCTGGTTGCGTAGCTGAGGTTCAAAGCCTGCTTCCCTGATGGCTTCCTGTATAGTGAGGCTGGTAAAACGGTGTGGGGCACCTGCCGCACTTACTACATTTTCTTCAATCATGATACTGCCGAAATCATTAGCGCCGGCATTTAAACAAAGTTGTGCCGTTTTTTTACCAACTGTCAGCCAACTGGCTTGTATGTTTTTTACGTTGGGAAGCATTATCCTGCTCATAGCAATCATACGGATGTATTCCTCCGACGTAGTCAAATTATGTACGCCACGTATTTTTGCCAATAGCGTATCCACATCCTGGAAAGTCCATGGAATAAAAGCAAGAAATCCTTTCGCATCTGCTGGTTTCCGGCTTTGCACTTCCCTGATTTTAACCAAATGTTCAAAACGTTCAGTAATAGTTTCTACATGGCCAAACATCATGGTCGCACTTGTGGTTATGTGTAATTTGTGCGCTTCGTGCATTATATCAAGCCACTCCTGGCTGCCGCATTTTCCTTTGCTAATCAGGCGTCTTACCCTGTCCGTTAGTATTTCGGCACCAGGGCCCGGCAAACTATCAAGGCCCGCTTCTTTTAGCGCAATCAGCACTTCACGATGTGTACTTTTTTCCAGCTTGGTAATGTGGGCTATTTCAGGCGGGCCAAGCGTATGCAGTTTAAGATTAGGGTAAAGGCTTTTTAATTCTTTAAAAAGTTGTACATAGTAACTAAGTCCAAGCCCTGGGTGATGGCCACCTTGTAACAACAACTGCTCTCCGCCATAGCGTATTGTTTCATCAATTTTTCGTTTGTATGTTTCAATATCGGTAATGTAGGCTTCTGCATGGCCGGGGATTCGGTAAAAATTGCAAAATTTGCAATTTGCAATACACACATTTGTGGTGTTCACATTCCTGTCAATTATCCAGGTAACTTTACCGTGCGGCACCTGTTTTATT
>JBGSIG010000459.1:0-3530 GCA_041742655.1 Ferruginibacter sp.
ATTTGATGAACTAACTAGCAGGGAGCTATATGCGATAATGCAGTTACGCATAGCAAATTTTTCAGTAGAGCAAGATTGTGCATACCAGGATGCAGATGGCAAAGATTTTCTATCATTTCATTTATGTGCCTGGCATGAAAAAAAATTGGTTGCATACTGCCGCATTCTTCCCCCCGCACTCTCATTTAATGAAGCCAGTATTGGTAGGGTGGTAACCGCTGCTTCCTATAGAAAAACCGGAACGGGTAGAGAACTTATGCAAAAAGCAATTGCATTAACAATACAGCAATTTAATTGCCAACTGATAATAATCGGCGCCCAACTTTACCTCAAGAGGTTTTATAACTCATTGGGCTTTAGTCAAATAAGTGATACTTACCTGGAAGATGGCATCCCTCACATTGAAATGCAGTATACCGCATAATTTTCCCCGACAAACAATATTTAACAAGCCCTTTCGTTTTATTTTGGCAGATGCTCTTTTTTCTGGCTGTCAGTTTGATGCCATGTAAATTTTGCATCAAACCCAGTAGTCCAAATCCATGATACGTATGAAAAATCGTTTATACTGTTTTATTTTGAGGGGCGTTCTTTCACTTACTCTTTGTACAACTCTTGGCAGTTCGTCATACGCACAACATTTGATGTTTGGAGGTGAAAATTTAAAGGTTGAAGTCGGAATAAATTTTGGCCCAACATTTTTCCTGGGTGATCTCGGTGGCAACCGAGGCTATGGAACCACATTTGTAAAAGATCTTAATCTTCCACTAACAAGGTTTATGAAGGGAGCGTTTGTGAGCGTATATCCAAATGAGTGGCTTGGCTTCAGGCTTGCCGGGCAATATACTTACCTGGAAGGAAAAGATGTAATAATAAAAACAACCGGTCCAAATGAATTGTTCCGAAAATTCAGAAACCTTGATTTTAAAAGCGATGTTTGGGAAGTATATGGTGCAATAGAATTTTATCCATTAAATTTTATCCACAGAGACGAGGACGATGATCCGGCGAAACTTCAGCCGTATATTTTTGGTGGTGTCGGCATGTTTCATTTTAATCCTCAAGGTTCTTTAACCAACGCAAATGGAGATAAGACATGGTATTATTTACAACCTTTGCATACCGAAGGGCAAGGCTTTGACGAATATCCCGACAAAAAACCTTATAACCTTACCCAGATAAATTTGCCGCTGGGTGCAGGAGTAAAATATTTGTTGCATGAAAACATAAATCTCGGGCTTGAGTTATTGTACAGAAAGACGTTTACAGATTATATCGATGATGTGAGCACCACTTATATTGATCCAATTGCGTTTAATAAGTATTTATCGCCGGATGATGCAAATATTGCTTACCAGATACATGATAAATCGGTTGGCGTGTATACAAGAACAGACCCGGGTTTGCAACGTGGAAACCCAAAAAACTTTGATGCGTATTTTTCATTTTTATTCAAAATTGGTGTACGCCTGGGAGGTAATAAAGATGACAGGGATAATGTACAAATGAAATGTCCTGCAAGATTTTAAAATCCTAATATTAAAATGTAACAATTATGAAAAACAATTTACAAACCAACCCTTTACTCTTCAAAATGATTGTATTGATAACATGTTGTATGTTGGTAATGTTATACAATAAGTCGCAAGGAGGATAATCATTTTCATTAATGCAACAACCAAAAAAGCAACCTGCAAAAAGGCTGCCTGTAAAGTTATTGTAACTACTATAAATATTTTAACCCTTCTCTACACCAATTAAATAATGGCAAAGCGATATAACTGAAATTAACCCCCGGAAGACTGTGCATATTCTTATACACGTGTTCGCCCCTGAAACCACAATTTTTCAATTTCGTTACCATCCTTTGTCCATTATTTTAATTCCGCTTTTAAGTATTTCCCGGTAAAACTTTCCTTCACTTTTACCAGTTCTTCTGGTACTCCTTCAAATAAAATCAATCCGCCGCCATCACCGCCTTCGGGGCCAATATCAATAATATGATCGGCTACCTTTATCACATCCATATTGTGCTCTATTACCAAAACAGTATTTCCTCTATCTACTAATTTATTTATTACTTCCAGCAAATGCTGTATATCCTGAAAATGAAGACCCGTTGTAGGTTCATCCAAAATATAAAAAGTTTTCCCGGTATCTTTTTTACCAAGCTCAGTAGATAATTTTACACGTTGTGCCTCGCCGCCGCTAAGCGTTACAGCACTTTGCCCCAGGGTAATGTATCCCAAACCTACCTCTTTCAGCACTTTGATTTTTCGGTAAATAAATGGTACCGCCTGAAAAAATTCCACCGCTTCATCTACCGTCATATCCAGCACATCACTGATTGATTTTCCTTTGTAACGTATCTCTAATGTTTCTCTATTGTAACGTTTGCCATTGCACTTTTCGCAGTGCACATATACATCCGGCAAAAAATTCATTTCTATCACCCGCATGCCGCCGCCTTCGCATATTTCGCAGCGGCCGCTTTTTACATTAAAACTAAAACGGCCTGCTGTATAGCCCCGTATTTTTGCTTCTGGAACCGCAGCAAACAAAGTTCTTATATCAGTAAAAAATCCGCAGTAAGTTGCGGGGTTACTTCTTGGTGTACGGCCAATAGGCGACTGGTCTATTTCAATTACCTTATCAATATGCTCCAACCCTTTTATAGATTTATATTCAAGGGGATTGGTCTTTGAACTGTAGCAATGTTTACTCAACAGCGGATACAGGGTTTCATTAATCAAAGTCGATTTACCACTGCCGCTAACACCCGTAATTAAAACCAATTTTCCTAAAGGAAATTTTACACTAACATTTTTTAAATTATTTCCTTTAGAACCTTTTAACTCTAAAAAATTACCATTGCCTTTTCGCCTTTCCTTAGGCACTTCAATATTTTTTACGCCGCTTAAATATTGTGCTGTATCACTGTTACTATCCAATACCTGCTGTGGTGTACCCATCGCTACAATTTCACCACCATGCTTTCCCGCTTTAGGGCCAATATCCACCAAATAATCTGCCGCCAGCATAATGTCTTTGTCATGTTCCACTACCAATATACTGTTGCCAATATTTCTTAAATTTTGTAAGGCTCCAATCAGTCGCTGGTTATCCCGCTGATGCAGTCCAATACTTGGCTCATCTAAAATATAGGTAATGCCCTGTAGTTGAGAACCAATTTGTGTAGCCAGTCTTATACGCTGCGATTCGCCACCACTAAGGCTTTTAGATGGCCGGTTTAAACTAAGATAGGTAAGTCCTACATCCAATAAAAATTGCAACCGGTCTCTTATCTCTTTCAATACGTCTTTAGCAATGGAATTTTGTTTATTACTCAATCGCTTTTCTATACCGGCAAACCAGTTGGCCAGTTTATCTAAATTCATTGATCCCAATTCGGCAATATTTTTTTCATCCACTTTAAACCAAAGGCTTTCTTTTTTCAACCGGTCGCCGTTACAACTGCTGCAGGTTTTTAGCTGCATAAATTTTTCAACCCATTCCCTTAAACCCTCCCC
>JBGSIG010000460.1:0-7553 GCA_041742655.1 Ferruginibacter sp.
TTTCACCTTAGAATCGATAGGCTTAACAATGAAAAGATGCCTGTGTATGCACGCATTACTATCGATGGTAAAAGAATTGAAATATCTCTGAAACATAGAATTGCAGTAATTGACTGGAACGATAAAACCGGTATGGGTAAAATCAATACTGAAGAAGGCCGGTTACTGAATATTTTTATGGAGCAAACAAGGGCATCCTTCGTTGCTTGTTATCGGGAAATGACATTACAAAAAAAAATCATCACTGTGGAAACTTTTAAAAAAGCATACTACGGTGAAGAAGAGGATGAATATACACTTGGTAAATTGATGAACTATCACAATGTAGAAATGAAAGAAAATCTTGCCTGGGGAACCATGAAAAATTATTTCACGACACAAAAATACCTTGAGAAATTTTTAAAGGAAAAAATTCGCCGGCCCGATATTGTATTAAGAGAGATTAATTACAAGTTTGTGACCAGCTTTGAATACTACCTTAAAACATATCAGCCATTGGATCATCAGAAGCGCCTGGGCAATAATGGCGTAATGAAACATATGGAACGCTTCCGAAAAATGATCAATGTTGCTTTAAAAAATGAATGGCTGGAAAAAGACCCTTTCAAAGCCTATAAATTAAAGTTCACCAAATATGAAAGAGGTTATTTAACCGAAGAGGAATTGCTAATCCTGGAAAATAAACAATTTGACAACGAGCGTATGCAAAATGTGTTAGACCTGTTTATTTTTAGCTCCTATACGGGCCTTTCTTATATTGATGCAGTAAACCTTACACCACTGGATATCGTGAAAGGAATTGACCATGAATATTGGCTAATCACTAAAAGGGAAAAAACAAATACCCCGGTAAAAGTTCCATTACTGCCGAAAGCTATTGAACTAATTGAGAAGTATGCAAACAATGTCAAGTGCAAGGCAGAAGGAAGTGTTTTACCAAAAATGTCTAATCAGAAACTTAACGGGTATTTAAAAGAAATTGCAGATGTATGTGGTATCAAAAAAAATATTACTTTTCATTTGGCACGTCACACTTTTGCCACAACTGTTACCCTTAGTAATGGAGTGCCCATAGAATCGGTTAGTAAAATGCTGGGGCATACCAAAATTAGTACTACACAGGTATATGCAAAAGTGATCGAAAGAAAACTGAGCGATGATATGCTACAATTAAAAGAAAAATTGAAGGAGAAAGCTTTGATAGCAATTAAATAAAATGGCCCCGACTTTTTATGCAAATTAAAATAAGCCATACGAACTGCGTCAGGTAATTTACAATTTTGCGGACACTGTCCGCAAAATTGTGATTAGTGTATATAATTAAGCGACTGACAACGGACCAATTAAAGCACACCAGACCCGTCACAGTACACCCGTCTTATTTTTCCTGCGTCAAATAAGCCCTGAGAACTGTGCCGGATAAGCATATGGTGAATTGAGTTTAGCTCCTGCGTCGCCAAACACCATTCAAGCTGTTGAAAATTGTAGAATACTGCAAAAGGATTTATCAAAGTGCATGTAAAACTATTAAGCTATAAAAACTTTACTATTTTTTTAACGCTATTTATAATTTCTTAAAATATCTTAATGTTTTGGAAAAGATAGTTTTCTACTTTTATAAGGTAAACCAACACCGCCAGGTGTTGCATTGTGAAAATGAAAATGTGTGTCATGGAAAAGAAATTTCAACCCAACTACGGGGATAGCTATCCTCCAAAGATCTTCGCTCATCAGCTCATAACAGTGGATGACTTAATCGACTTCAAAAAAGAATTACTGACTGAATTACTAACTGCCTTAAAAACTCAGCAAGGCATCATTCCAAAAAAATGGATGAAGTCGCATGAAGTAAGAAGGCTGCTAAAGATATCGCCCGGTACTTTGCAGACCTTAAAAATGTCCGGCATTATTCCTTATACCAAAATGGGTGGCGTACATTTTTATGACCATGATGATATACAGCAAATACTGGAATCAGGAAAGGTCAACATCCATAAATCTATCCGGTAGAAGAAGCGCTGAATTTTTTTAATACTGTTTAAAGTCGTGTGTATGAACTGTGCAGAAGCGAATCAAAAAGATATGGTAGAGTATCTTCAGTCATTGGGTTATCAACCAAAAAAAATTTACAACAATGACTATTGGTATCTCTCTCCATTGAGAACAGAAAAAGAAGCATCATTTAAAATAAACCGGAGCAAAAACGCCTGGTATGATCATGGCATCGGGAAGGGTGGGAGACTGGTGGATTTTGGCACCCTCTATTTTAATTGTTCCGTAGCGGATTTATTGCAACGTTTATCGGCGTTTAAAAACGCTTCCTCCCTTTCTTTTCACCAGCAAAATTCACCCTGTAATTTCTCGCAGGTTTCTAACGTAAGGGCTGGTGAAAAAAAAGAGCCAGCGGACGGAAAAATCATTGTGCTGGAAACAAGGTCACTGGGAGACAAAACTTTGCTGGACTACCTGCAAAAAAGACGCATTCCATTGTTAGTGGCAAACAGGTTTTGTCGGGAAGTAGACTTTCTTTTGTATGGAAAAAAACATACCGTTATCGGCTTTCAAAATAATGCCGGCGGTTTCGAATTGAGAAGCGAAAATTTTAAAGGCAGCAGTTCGCCCAAGAGCAGCAGTTTTTTTGACAACGGTACAGACAAGCTTGATGTATTTGAAGGCTTTTTTAATTACCTCTCTTACCAGGTGATGTTCCTGCAAAAGATACCACCTGTGACAAATTTTCTGGTGTTGAATTCACTCGCTTTTTTTGAGAAAGAAAAAGAAAGGATGGAAAGCCATCAACAAATAGATCTTTACCTCGACAACGATGCTGCCGGAAAAAAATGTACGCAGCTGGCATTGGGCTGGTCGAAAAAAATGGTTGACCAAAGCCATTTGTATAAAGAGCATAAAGACCTGAACGCTTATTTAATGGAGCAACAGCAGTCTTTAAAAAGACTACTGGTACCGCTACAAAAACAACGGCCGCGACTGGGCAAGAGGTTTTGAATTTTTGGGAGCCAGCTATGTTTCGGTTAAACCGAAACGCTGGCTCCCTCTCCCGGCTGAGGTCCGGGATCAGCAGCAGCTTTTCTCATTCGCCTTTGGCGGATTCGAAAAACAGGAGAAGAAAACAAGCAGTAAGATAAGTGAAGAAAGAAATGGAACAACAAAAGAAAAATATCCCCAACAAAGGCGGCCGCCCCAAAAAGGCCAACAAAAAAGACCAGCTGCTCGCTATCAAATGCACGCTGGTAGAAAGAAAAGCCATTGAAGCAAAAGCAGCCAGGAGCCAGACCACCGTCTCCGGTTACCTCCGGCAATCCGGGCTTGCCAGAAAAATTGTCAGCCGTCAAAAGAAACTGCCACCGGAAGTTTTACAGCTCACCGGTATGCTCCACCACCTCGCCGCTAACCTAAACCAGATCGCCAAAAAAAGAAACAGCATGGAGCAACTCGATGCCTTTGAAAGAGCAGCCTTGGAGCTGCAATCAAGGGACTTGAAAACACTCGTAGTTACCATTAAAAACTATGTACAATGATTGGTAAAATAACCATCGGAAAATCTTTTGCAGGCTGCCTTGACTATTGCCTCAATGACAAGGTGCAAAAGCAAAAAGCAGTGCCCGTAATGAAGGATAGAGCAGAAGTAATTATGTACAACCAATGCTATGGAAGCGTAAAAGAATTGCTACAACAATTCAATGAAGTAAGAGCCTTAAATGAACAGCTTAAAAAACCCGTATTGCATATTACGTTAAGCCTTGCACCGGGAGAACAATTGCCCAAAGATAAACTGATGGGTCTATGCCAGGAATGCGCCAAAGATATGGGCTTTGAAAACAACCAGTATGTAGCCATCCATCACCGTGATACCAGCCACTCCCATGTACATATTGTAGCCAACAGGGTAGGGTATGACAGACGCACGGTAAGCGACAGTAAAAACTACCAGAAAATAGCCGCTTATTGCCGCAGGATGGAGCAACAATTTGAGCTAAAGGAAGTGCTAAGCCCCAGGCTTTTTTTATCAAAAGAAGAACGGTTATTGCCCCGGCAGGATATCCGAAAAGAACAATTAAAAAATGATATACAACAAACCCTGAAAACAGTGCATACTTACCCTGAATTTGAACAAGCCATGCGATCGCTCGGCTACCAGGTAATCAGGGCAAGAGGCATCTGTTTTATAGACGATAAAAAGGTAAAAATAAAAGGCAGCGAAGTGGGGTTTTCCTTATCAAAAATTGAACAGGTACTGGCTCTTAAACAAACCCCTGGCAGCATCCAAAAACAAAAAATAATAGCCACTTATACATCCAAAATCACCAAAGAAAACCGGCCTGAAAATACATCATCCTTGCTGCTAAGAAAATCCTTTCAACCAGGCAATCAGAATCATAAAAACATCAATGAATCCTATCAGAAATCAGTACAAACAAACCAACAAGACCCCGAAAGCAGGGCATACCAAAATCAGGAAATGCACAGCAAAAAAAGCCTGCAAAAAAATGCAGGTAATTTGATTAGTACAATCATGACGCCGGAAAAGATGGAAGAAAATGTATCCTTTCAACTACTGAAAAAAAAGCCAAAAAGGAGAAAGAGACAACACTTATCACCAGGAATGTAAGCCTATTTATTTACTCCAAAATAGTATAATTATGTCAACAGAAAATAGAACAACCGAACAGGAAATAGGCGTGCTGGAAATTGTGCTCAATGAAATACTGGAAGAACAAAAGCAGGCAAAGAAGCTGCATACCGATCAGGTAGCCGCAATCAATCAGATGGCCGTTAACGTCAGCAATATTAATGAGAAATTAGAAAATCATACTGTAACCAACCCGCCAATTAGCACCAAATCCATCGAAGATATTTTACAAAAAGGTGTAGCTGAAATGGAAATGATAGCTGCTAACCAGCCAAAAAATATCGTAAAGAAAATACAGATATTGCTTTACCCCGAGCAACATGCAGACCTTTTTTATAAAGTAATTTTTTGGGGTTGGGTGCCCATTGTTGCGGTGATGTTATTGATAGACAGCGTACATGATTTTGCTATTCATCAAAGCGATAATAACAAGGAAATAAGATTGGAAGAATTGACAAATGACAAATTTCAAAAGGCTTGGATTTACAAATACTCACCTGAGAACAGTGCATCTAAACGATCAATGGACAGTGTGATGAATGGGAGTGTTGATCAGCAGAAATAAGCGATAGAAAAGCTGTTGCAAACTAAATATTGGCTTGAAAAACTCAATTTCCTATCCGTGCGCCTTGTTAAATACCCCGTAATTTCAGTTTTTTCTTAAAAACCGTAATGCTATAACCGTATAAGACCCCAATAAGTAACCAGTAATAGTTGTCTAATTACATCCTGTCCATATACCAATTCAATTCTTTTTTTATTCTTTTATAATTTAAAATATCTGCAATTATTTTTTGCAACCGAATAAAGGCGGTTTCGTTTTTAACTACATAATCATAAGCGCTGTGGTGAATACAGTTGATAGCCACGTCAATCTTATCCTGGCTGCTAAGCATCACCACCTGAATAGCAGGATTAAAATTATTTATTTTGTCCAACGTTTCAATACCATTCATGGCGTTTTTAGTAATGCCATCGAGATGATAATCTAAAATAATTATATCGGGCCCGTGTAATAAATTTTCTATACAAAGTTCGCCTGTAGCAAAAGTTTCAACAATAAAATCATCATTTTGAAGAAACTCAATTTCAAGCGATTTTAAAAACAATGCATCATCATCTACCAGGAATAATTTTATTTTATTTTCTTTCATTGGTTAATTATTTTAAAAGCATTAAACTCTTCTTCCAATTCCAGGCAAGCCTGTGTGCAAATATTTTCAATTTGCAAAACCAGCCCGGGTATGCTATCTATGTTCTGTTCGGTGCTTGCCAGGTCCTGTATCTTTTTTGCCGTCATTTCAAATTCGGCACTAATGCCCATGATTGAAAAAGAGGGTATTATTTTATGTACTGCAGCATATAATAATTTCCAGTCTTTATCCTGCAGGCTCTGTTTCATAGCAGCAATTAAAAGTGGGGTCTGCGCTAAATAAAGTGAAATCATTTCCATCATCAATACAGGGTTAGATTTTGTACGGTGGTGTAAATAATTCAAGTCAATACATGTTAATTTCTCACTTTGATTTATCGTGCTCTCTTTTAGTACAGCAGCAAATGCAGTTTTCTTAACTAACCCAACTATTTTACTATATAATAATCTTTCATCAATGGGTTTTGCAATGTAGTCGTTCATACCTGCCGCTGTGCATTTTGCTAGATCAACTGTTGTTACATCAGCGGTTAATGCAATAATGGGTATATTGGAATGCATAGTATTACGAATATATTCTGTTGCTTCAAAGCCATTCATAACGGGCATTTGAAGGTCCATTAAAATAATATCGTAAGATGTGGTTTGTAGCCTATCAATTGCTATTTTTCCGTTAGCGGCAATATCCCCATAAAAGCTAAAATCATCCAACAATGTTTTCATCAGTAGCTGATTAAGTGCAATATCTTCCACCACTAACACTTTTATGTTTTTATTTTCTGTATCTGCTTCAATTATTGTTTCGGTTAACTCATCTTCAGAGGTAGTTTTTTTAAAACTCAGTATAAAACTAAAAACAGTTCCCTCATTAACTTTACTTTTTACAGCAATGCTTCCACCCTGCGCTTCTACTAATTGTTTAACAATGGCTAATCCCAATCCTGTTCCACCATACAATCTTGAAGTGTTGCTGGATGCCTGGTGAAAATTTTCAAAGACTTTGTCTATTTTGTTTTCCGGTATTCCAATACCCGTATCTTCTATTGAAAATTTGATATTTACCTTCCCGTCTTCTTCATTTAGCAAGGAAACACTTACTATAATTTTTCCTGCAGCAGTAAATTTTAAAGCATTGCTCAAAAGATTTAAAATTATCTGGTGCAAACGTACCGGGTCGCCTACTAATACTTCAGGAATTCCATTATCATATTCAGTTATCAACGCTATATTTTTTTCCTGAAATTTTGCCTCAAACATATGAAGCATGGCTGATATGGAATTGGTTAATTTAAATGGTATTTGCTCAAATATCATTTTGCCGGCATCTACTTTTGCCAGGTCGAGTATATCGTTAATGAGTACAATCAATGCATCGCCACTTAATTTTATGGCCGTTAAATATTCTCTTTGTTTTTCAGACAACTCTGTCTTCAATATCACTTTCGTAAACCCTATGATGGCGTTCATCGGTGTACGTATCTCATGGCTCATATTACTCAAAAACTGCTGTTTTGCTTTCACTGCGTCTTCTGCTAGATGTGCAGCAGTTTCGGCTTTTATTTTTTCTTCTTCCGAAATTATGGTTGCCAGTTCAGCAAATACTTTTGATTCTATCAATTCTGTTTCAATTCTTTTTTGTTCGGTTATATCCCTGGCAACAAGCACCACACCCAATACATTTCCTTTGTCATCTTTATAAACTGAGCCGTTTAAAAGTACATCAGTAAGTTTGCCATCAATATTTGCTAC
>JBGSIG010000461.1:0-1668 GCA_041742655.1 Ferruginibacter sp.
GGAATAAATGTAAAATATTGCCCGGATTATTTATTGACAGCAGCTATCAAAGCATGGGATGATGCAGTTCAGCTTGGTGAAAAAAATGGTTATCGAAATGCACAAACAACCGTGATTGCACCAACAGGAACCATTGGCTTGATAATGGATTGCGATACAACCGGTGTTGAACCGGATTTTGCGTTGGTGAAATTTAAGAAGCTAAGCGGCGGCGGTTATTTTAAAATCATTAACCAAAGTGTTCCGGCTGCACTGCGTAATTTAAAGTACAGCGAAAAAGAGCTGGAAGAAATTGTAAACTATGCCAAAGGCCATGCTACAATGGAAGGTGCTCCACACATTAACACTCAGACTTTATTAGCCAAAGGATTTACCAAAGAAGAACTTGTAAAAGTAGAAGCATCCCTGGGAAGCGCATTTGAAATTGGCTTTGTTTTTAACGTGTATACTTTTGGCGAGGCTACCTTACAGCGTTTAGGATTTACACCTGCACAGTACAATAATTTTGAATGGAGCCTATTGGAATCGCTGGGCTTTAATGATGAACAAATTGATGCAGCAAATATTTATGTTTGCGGCACAATGACGGTAGAGGGTGCTCCTTATTTAAGAGAAGAACATTTGAAGGTTTTTGATTGCGCCAATAAATGCGGGCAAAAAGGAGAGCGTTACATACACGCACATGGACATATCCGCATGATGGCTGCGGCGCAACCATTTTTAAGCGGGGCTATCAGCAAAACAATTAATCTGCCCAACGAAGCAACCGTTGCTGAAATTGCAGATTGCTATAGAATGAGTTGGGAACTGGGGTTAAAAGCAAATGCACTTTACAGGGACGGATCAAAATTATCGCAACCACTCAGCAATAAATCAGATAAAAAGAAAAAAGCAGTAGAAAGTGAAACAGCAGAAAACGAAGTAAAAGTTACCATCAACGAAACTAATATTGTTGACATGAGTAAACTTACTGTAGATGAATTATTAGATGAGGTTAGCAAACGTATGCAGAGCAGCCCTGATACTGTTTTAAAAAGCAGGTTAGCCAAAATTGTTGAGCGTAAAACATTACCAGCCAAGCGTAGAGGCTTCACTCAAAAAGCAAAAATTAATGGCCAGGCATTGTTCCTTCGCACGGGCGAATACACAGATGGAACGGTTGGAGAAATATTTATTGATATGGCGAAAGAAGGAGCCACCGTTCGCAGTATGCTTAACTGTTTCGCCATTTCCATTTCAATAGGTTTGCAGTATGGCGTGCCGCTGGAAGAGTTTGTGGAAAAATTTGTTTTCACACGCTTTGAACCTTCCGGCATGGTAGATCATCCAAACATTAAGAGTACCACATCTATCATGGATTTTATTTTCCGTTCGCTTGCATTTGAATACCTTGGCCGTACGGATCTTGTACATGTATTGGATAAGCCAGAGGTTGAAAATTTAGGCAATGATAGCTGGGATGAAAATTTGCCTACTATTGGCGAAAGAAAACCGGAGCTAAGTGAAGTAAGAATAGTGGGGACAGCTATTGGGTCACCGGGCGGTAACATTCAATCTTCCGCTACACGGCCACAACATAATGCTAATGATGGCACACAAAATTATATGAAGTCCATGCAGAGTGATGCGCCTTCCTGTAACACCTGTGGGCACATAACAATCCGTAGT